>JAGPEN010000034.1 GCA_018057035.1 Aminivibrio sp.
CTTCTGGATCTTTTCGAACTGCTCACGGATTACGGTATCGTTTCCCGTCATGAAATCGGTGTCGGAAGCTTTCAGCGCTTCCATAAACCGGTGTATGGTGTCCTGCAGCGCAGCAGCCATGGGACCGGAGTCACAGAGATACCCATCAATTCCGTGGATGAGCATTGTGTCCCCCGTGGCCGTCATGCAGAGGCAGACAGCGGAGTCCGGATTGATGATGCTGAATCCCCCTTCGCAAATAAGGGCATCCTTCCCGGAGAGGGCCTTTTCGGCCATGCCGGCGATTCTCTTCACGTCGGCGGGGGAAAACAGCGCCGTCAGCGTCTTCTGGAAGGGAGAAAGAAGGTGAACGGGACGGCACCAGAAGGTGTGGAGAATGTTGAATTCCCCATCGCACTTGAACAAAAAGGACGTCCTGTTGGTGTCCATCCGGCGTTCCTTTCCTGAGGCGTTATGCGGCAAAGGCGTTGTGGGCCCAGCGAACGAGCTTTTCTGCCGAAGGTGAATAGAAGTCGATATCCCATTTTTTCCACAGTTCGTCGGTTGTGACGAAAGCCTGTCCGCCGACGGCGATCTTCACCCCGGGATAGGCTGCCCGTATGGCCTTTACCACACCCTCGCAGGCGGCAAGGTAGGGCGGCATCGTCACGGAGAGAGCCACGAGGTCGGGCGCGTGTTCGCCGATAGCCTCGAGGACGGCCTGCTCGGGCAGGGCGGCTCCCAGGTAGAATGTGTCCCATCCCTGGTACTCGAACATGTCGGACAGCATCCGGATTCCCATTTCATGGAGCTCGCTCCCGACCGCACAGGCGACCAACGTCCGGTTCTTCCGCGGCTTTTCGAAAATTTCATCATAGAAACCGGACATGACCGTCTGGGTCACCGAGGTGGCATAATGCTCCTTGTCCACCGTTATGACGCTCCGGTGCCATAATTCGCCTATCTCGTGCATTACCTTCTTCAGGATCTTTTCATAGATGTGCTCCAGGGGCACTCCCTGTTTCCGGGCGTCCCTGATGATTTCGTGGGCCGTTTTGGTCCGGCTTCGCAGAAGGGCGTCAAGGTAGGCTTTCCGGATGTCGAAGTATTCCTCTTCCTGGAAAGACGTCGACAGGTCGACCTCCGTTACGGCCCCCGTAGTCGCCTCGATTGCCAGTTCAAGATATTCCGCCGCTTTTTCCAGCTCTTCCCCTGTGAGGATTCCCGGGGCCTGGGAAGCCAGGATCTCCGACATGATCCTGTAATGACCGGTCATGATCTCCATGACCCTGTCCCTGTCGAGGTCTTTCATGAGGTTGCACAGAAGCTCGTACAGCCACCTGGCGTATTCCTCGAAAATCTTTCCGTCGCTGAAATACACGGCGGTCAAAAGATAGCTGAGGTTGTAGACTACATCGTCATACATCAGCTTCTTTCGTCTCTCGTCCATCTGGCTTTCAAGTCCCGGGTCACGCCTGAACTGCTCTTCGAACACAAGCTGGGCAATTTTTGTGAACCTCTGATCATCGTAATTCATCAAGAGACTCATTTCTCCCAACCCCCTGTTCTGTTCTCAAAACGGTCCGGAAAAACACCCGTTGCCCGGTGCGCCCGTTTGAAATCCCGCCTCGCTCTCTTGCTCACAGGTCAATCGAAACCTGAGGGCATCCCTGCTTCTTCGTACATTCCAGCAGGGACGGGCATTGGATCTCCCTTCCGTATTCTCTCACAAAAACACTCATTCCAAACAGGATGAAACGAAACAGGAGGGGAATTCCGCCGGTCTCTTCTTTTTTCCCTGCACCCTCAGGGATTGTCATCCCGAGCGAATGCGAGGGATCTCGCAGTTGGTTTTCAGGGGCAACCCCGAGATCCTTCCCCCCCTCCGGGGATGCTCCGCTATCACTTCGCTCCTCAGGACAACATACATCACATCAGAACAAAAAAAGCTCCCTCTATTTCTTTTCCCGGACCATGATCACCGTCGGGATGCCTGCGGGGTTGAGGCCCCCGTCTTCCCTGTCCGCGAATCCGAACTTCATATACAGCCGTCTTGCCGCCTCGCCTTCCGGAACGCCGGATGCGAAGGTCTGCACGGTTATCTCCCTGCCGGGATCCAGCTCGCCTATCACTTTTTCCAGTATCCGGGCGCCGATTCCCAGGCCTCTTTTCCCCAAATCGACTACGAACCAGCACAGCTCGTTCCCTTTCCGGTCGATGATAGCCGCGCCGCAGAGTTCGTTTTGCTCCTTGCAGCCCAGTACCCTGTCCGTTTTCAGGCAGTCTTCAAGGCCCGTTTCAAAATCGGCGACCCCGACCATCGGGCCGAAAAGACTTTCCACCTGGGACGCCAGCCCCAGAACGGCCTGCAGGTCTCCAGGACCCAGATATGTGATCATTGTTCCCGTCGTCTCTTTTCCGGCTATCTGATGACCCTGCATTCAGGCACAACCTCGACGTTGTTCTTTATGAGCTGCCAGACGGGGCAGAGAGACTCCTCCGCCAGCTGGACCGCCCTCCGGAGGTCCTTTTCCTCCGCGTCCTTCGATTCCAGGACAAACTCGACAGAGATCTTTTCAAGCTTGATGGGAGGCTTTTCGCTCCTGGCACCCTTTGCCCTGACTTCAAATCCGGA
>JAGPEN010000003.1:0-7432 GCA_018057035.1 Aminivibrio sp.
GGAGCGGTCAAGTTCGCCTCGGAAAGGCTGTTTGACGTAATCCTTCTTGACACGGCCGGGCGGCTTCACGCCGACGAGGAGCTCATGGAGGAGCTTGCGGCAATGAAGCGCCAGCTCCCTCCCACGGAAATTCTTCTCGTGGTGGACGCCATGACGGGCCAGGAAGCGGTGAAGGTCGCTTCGGCGTTCCATGAGAAGCTCACCCTCACCGGAGTGGTCCTTTCGAAGCTTGATGGTGATGCCCGGGGAGGCGCAGCCCTTGCCATACGGCAGGTCACCGGTGTTCCGGTCAAGCTTGCCGGCGTCGGGGAGGGAACCGATGCCCTGGAGGTGTTCGATTCCAGGCGCATGGCCCAGAGGATCATGGGCATGGGCGACGTTATGGGCCTCGCCGAAAAGATCAGGGAAATGGCCGATTCCGGCGGAGCGGAAAAGATCGCCGAAAGTCTCAAGCAAAAGAAGTTCACCCTGGAGGATCTTCTCCTCCAGTTCGAGCAGATCGAAAAGATGGGCCCCCTGGACAAGGTCCTGGAGATGATACCGGGCTTCAGCAGGATGAAGGGAATGGGAAGCGACGAACTCGACACGAAGAGGATGAAACAGTCGAAGGCCGTCATCCAGTCCATGACGCGGGAAGAACGGCGGGAACCCTCCATCATCAAGGGGAGCAGACGCCGCAGGATTGCCCAGGGATCCGGAACTTCGGTGCAGATGGTGAACCAGCTTCTGGCTCAGTATGAACAGATGCGGAAGCTCTGGAAGCAGTTCGGAAAACAGGGAGGAAAAGGCATTCGCCTCCCGAAGGGACTCTTCGGAGGCGGAGGCTTCCGTTTCAAGTAGGCAACGTCCGGTCACGGACCGCCGGGAAAGCAATCTCCCAGGTGTGATCCGGTATTCTTTTAGGAGGTGTATGGTATATGGCAGTACGTATTCGCCTTGCCCGTCATGGACGGAAGAAGGCCCCGTTTTACCGTTTGGTTGTCGCAGATTCCCGCTCTCCCAGGGACGGAAGGTTCATCGAGCTTCTTGGGACCTATGACCCCATGACGGAACCCGCAAAAATTACCGTCAATGAAGAACGAACCGTGTATTGGCTGACCGTCGGTGCCACCGCGTCCGATACGGCCAGGGGACTGCTCAAAAAATCGGGCGTCTGGGAGAAATTCGAGGCGGGCAAGAAGCAGGCGGAATAGTCATGCCCGACTACAGGGAGCTCGTCGAGTTCATCGTCAGACGTCTTGTGACGGATCCGGACAGTGTCCGGGTTGAAGCGGAGACCGACGACCGGGGTGTGACGGCCGTTACGATACACGTCGCCCAGGATGATGTCGGCCGCGTGATCGGGAAACGCGGTGCGACGATCAATGCCGTCCGGCTCCTCGCGAAGGCGGCCGCGGTGAAGGCCAACGACAGGGTGGATGTGGACATCGTTGAGGACGAATAGGGTTCTGATCGGACGGATCGTCGGAGCGCAGGGCTTGCGCGGAGAGCTGAAAATCCACGCGCTGACCGACAACCCCGCACGATTTTCCGATATGGAAAAGCTCAGGCTCTACGGGAGCGACGGAACGCTCCGGGCGGAACTGAACCTTCTTTCTGTCCGGTTTCTTGACAGCAAGGGGATCGTTGTTGCCGGGACGAAAGAAGTCACTGACAGGAACGGAGCGGAGGCTCTTGTAGGAACGACCGTGGAAATCTCTCCCGAGGAGCGCTATGTCCTTGAGGAAGGTGCCTACTGGGTTGACGACCTTATAGGGCTGACGGTGGTGGATCATTCCACCGGCGAGGTGCTGGGAACGGTTTCCGACGTGATGCCGGCGGGAGAAAACGACCTGTACACCGTGCGGGACGAAAAGGGCGCCGATCATTTCATCCCGGCGGTCAAGGAGTTCATCGCCGGAGTGGACCTTGACAGAAGAGAAATAAGGATTTCGCTCATCGAGGGGCTCTGGGACTCGTGAACGTAAGCATCGTCACCGCCTTTCCCGGTTTTTTCCGGGATTTTCTCTCGGAAAGCATGATCGGGAGAGCGATCCGGAACGGGCTTATCCGCGTTGACGTGGTTGACCTGAGGGATTTCGGTGCGGGAAACTACAGGCAGGTGGACGACTACTCCTTTGGGGGCGGCGGAATGGTCCTTCTGCCGGAAGTGCTCGAAAAAGCCCTTCATTCCCTGGAGGAGAAGAAAGGACCGGCCTACGTGGTCTGTCCCTCACCCCAGGGAGAACTGCTGTCCCAGGAAGTGGTGGAGACCCTTTCCGCCAGAGATCACCTGGTGATCGTCTGCGGCCATTACGAAGGGCTCGATGAACGGTTTATCGAAAAAAGGGTGGACCGGGAAATATCCCTGGGTGATTTTGTTCTCACCGGCGGAGAAATACCCGCCATGGCCATCATAGATGCCATGGCCCGGCTTGTTCCCGGGGTAATCGGGAAGGAGTCGGCGGTGGTGGAAGACTCCTTTTTCCGCGGGATGCTCGATCATCCCCACTACACCCGGCCCTCCGAATGGGAGGGAGTGCCTGCCCCGGATGTCCTTCTCTCGGGCCATGCGGCGGAAATCGAGAACTGGCGCAGGAGTGAAGCTGTACGAAGAACCCTGTCACGGAGGCCTGAACTCATAGGAAGGGCCAATATACGGCCTTACCTTCCCAAAGGGATTTATGTCGCCCTGGTGCATTCTCCGGTTCTTGACAGGAAAGGAGAAAAAACGACAGCGGCGGTAACGGGGCTGGACCTTTCCGACATCGGCCGTTCCTGCAGGACCTACGGCCTTGACAGGTTTCTTGTGACTACACCGCTGGCGAGCCAGAGGGAACTGGTTAAGACCATGGCCTCCCACTGGACCAGGGGTGCCGGAGGAGAGGTCAACCCTGACAGGAAAGAAGCTTTCAGCAAGTTGAAGCTTTTTCCTTCTCTGGAACGGGCGACGGATTGGGTGAGCGGCAGGGAAAAAGAGGACCCTCTGCTTATCGGAACCACCGCCCGAAGCCGGGAAGGCGGGTTTCACTGGATTGAGGCGAAAAGGACCGTGCTTCGGAAGAAACAGCCGGTGGTTTTTGTCTTCGGAACAGGCGCTGGACTTCACGAGGATGTGCTTGGCAGCTGCCACATAGTTCTGCAGCCCCTGTCCGGAGGGTTCGGCGATTACAACCATCTTTCAGTCAGGACAGCCGTGGGCGTCGTGCTGGACCGTTTTTTCGGATGGCGTTGACAAAATTTGGACAGAGAATAGTGAAATGGACGCAAGGAGGGTTTTTACAATGGACGTGATCAGTCTTGTGGAAAAGAAGTATTTGAAGAGCGATGTTCCCGATTTCCGGTCGGGCGATACCGTTCGGGTGCACGTGAAGGTGAAGGAAGGAGCGAGAGAGCGTATTCAGGTGTTTGAAGGCGTTGTCATTGCCAGAAAACACGGCGGGCTCAGCGAGACCTTCACCGTAAGGAAAGTGTCGAGCGGAGTAGGTGTGGAGAGAGTCTTCCCCCTGCATTGCCCCTCCATCAGCCAGATCGAAGTGAAGAGACTGGGCAAGGTCCGCCGGGCAAAGCTCTACTACCTCCGGAAGAGAAGCGGAAAGTCCGCCAGGATCAAGGAGAGAAGAGAATTTTAGTTTTCTTTCCCCCGGTCTCTTGACTCTCTCGGGAAGGGCGATTATAATATCCGTCGTTGCGCGGGGGTGGCGGAACAGGTAGACGCGCAAGGCTAAGGACCTTGTGGCCGCAGGGCTGTGGGAGTTCGAGTCTCCCCCTCCGCACCATTAGAAAAGAAAGCTTTTCTCTGAAAAGGGAAAGGCTTTTTTTTTGCCCTCTTGCCCGGAAGAAGATTCTTTTTCTCCGGGGCTGGCCCGGACGTCGTTTTTTTAGTACACTTTGAGGGATTCCGCTTTACCGAGGGGTGGGGCAATGGACAGAAATCTGGAACAATGGCTGAGGGGAGAGCCGGTTCAGCCGGAAACTGTTGGAGATTCGAATTCTGAAGGAATGGCAGATGACGTTGCTGCCCTTCTTGGGCTTCCCGTAGCTGTTTCCCGAATTAAGAATGTGGTCAAGGACGAGGACGGTTCTTCCGCCGGTCAAGCATCAACTGAAAATACTCTATCAGAGCCTGACATACCGAAATCCTTTCCTTCCGGTATAGAATTTCCCCCTCTCGTGCCGGATGAAATCCAATTCGGCGGATATTTTCCCCGGGAAGATGTAAATGGAGAATACGAAGAATCTGCGGCGGAAAACGGAGAGGACGAATCTGCGGCTTTAGGATACGGTCTTTTGCAGCGGACTGGGGAAGAACCTGACTTGTCCGGCATGGCAGAACACGGGCAGCCCGGACAGGAAGAGCCCGTTTCCGCCGTGGGACTTCCCGTCGAAGGCGTACCCTTCTGGAAAATGGGTCGCAGAAAAAGAATGGCTGCCGCAGGAATGGCCGCTGCTGCAGTGGCCGTGGGCGCCTATTTCCTGTTCGGCAGGGAGAGCACCGGAGAGCTTCTTTTGAAAGGCCGTGAACATTCAAGGGGCGGAAACTACGCCCAGGCACTCGTTTACTATAACAGGGCGGCGGAAAAGAACCCCATCGAGTTCGATGCCCTTCTTGGTATCGCTGAATCCCTCGAAGGGCTTGACCGGAAGGGGGAGGCGGTGGATGCTTACTATCGGTGCCTCCAGGTCGCACCGGGAGATCCCCGGGTACATGCGAGACTTGGTTTTTTGCTGTTCTCCATGTCCTCCTATGACAACGCCATCCGCTCCTTTCAGGAGAGCGTAAATTTCGATCCTTCCAATGCCGGTGTTTTTGCAGGCCTGGGCAGGGCTTACGAGGCAAAGGCCGATTATGTCCAGGCCGTTTCCGCTTTCAAAAAGGCCCTGGACCTGGACCCGTCTTCGGAAGAGTATCGTTCCGCTCTTGGACGGGTGGAGACTGCCCTTTCGGTACAGAATGAAGAAGCGGAACGGAGGGAACGGTCCATTCTCGCCAAGGAAAAAGTCCTGCTCGGACGGGGAGCCCTTGCTCTCAACGATCTGGACGAGAGCCGGAACAGGTTTCTTCAGGCCCTTGACCTTGTGCCCGACGACCATGATGCCCTTATGGGCCTCGGCGATGTAAAAAAAACCGCCGGCGACATGGAAGGAGCCGCCGGTTATTACAGGGCGGTCCTTGAATTTCATCCCGGTTCCTCCCTGGCCGCGGCAGCGCTCGCGGAAGCAGAAAAGGCTCTCTCGGCTCTTTCTGCTGAAACGAAGCCGGTTGAAGGGATGAAAAAGGGAGAGCCCCCAGAGGTAAAGAATGATGCAGCCGCCAGCGCTGCAGGCAAAGAGACTCCTGAAGTGAAGAAAAAACCGAAGGCAGGCACGAAAACACAAAAAACACTGCCTTCTCCCCCGGCTCCGAAAAAAAAGCCTGCTCCCGCGGTACGTCCCCGCCAGAAGGGACAGCCCCAGGCACTGCTTCAGACAAGACCTGCGGCGGGGGATTCCGTTTCCGGTTTCCGAGGGCGGACAGCTGGATCCCATGAGACCTCCCCGGTCGGCCAAAATATTCCAGGCGGAGAAAAAAGCCTGAAAGCCTCGAAGAGAGTGTTTCCAGCGGAAGATGAACCTCCTGAATCCCTTGCCGGGATAGGAATCGATCAGCTCAGGCGAGGCAATTACGCCTCTGCATTTTCCTTTTTTTGGAAGAGAATGCTTCAACCTTCCTCCCGGGTTCCCGAAACTGCGGGGGGCGGGATCCCTTTATTCGCCGGGGCTCCTTTCAGCAAAGGACGCTGGCGGGAAATTTCCCCGGTTGAGAACGGGCCTCTGGAGGGAAGTATCCCTCTTTCGGTGCCTCTTCCCTGTTCAGGAGAAACGCCTGCCCGCTGGGCGAGAGACAAGGCCCCTCTCATGGAAGCGGTGGCTCTGAATCCGAAGGAGGGGACTGTCTATCTGAATCTCGCCATGAGCTACATCCTCAGAAAAAACGAGAAAGGACAGGCGATCGTTTTCGGTGACCGGGACGAGGAAGAGCAGGCTGTCTATTATTCTCTTCTCGCCCATGCCTGGCTCCGCAACGGAGAGAGGGACAAGGCGGTCCTTTTTATCAACGCTGCGAAGAGGCGCGCAAGAGGGGAGCTTCTTGGCCACGTCCTCGCGCTGGAAAGCTTTTTTCTTGGAAGAGAGAACCGGGAAACCTGACATTCCTCGGTTCCATTTCTTTCCAGGGCTTTTCATTGGAGTTGACTTACTATATACTTGCCGTTGGATTATGTATTCATGAAAATTTCCCCCAGGCGGCCTTTCGTTCCTTCCAGGGCGTAAAGCCTTCAGATGGCCGGTCTCTGCTGGCTCGCAGCACTTTATTATTATGGGCGGTGATGGAGCAATGAACGGATCGAGAACTGACGAATGGGGAAGGAAGTACATGGAAAAGTACTCTCTTTTCGAGGAGTTCGCCGAAAGGATCAGCAACCTGCTGCAGAACCTCGTCGAAGGAGAGAACATCGAAGTGTACAGTGTCTTCGGAAAGGCGAAGGCCCCGGAGGAATTCCTCAGGACCGCCGCAACGGCGGAACCGTCGGTTCTAGCTGGAATCGCCGATTTGTGCCAGGTGAAGATTCTCGTCAGTTTCCCCGATGACGTGGCGAAAGTGGAGGACATTATCCAGAAAGAGTTCCTGGCGGATCTCTCCCGTTCCGTTCCCCTTGCGAGCCTGGATTCACCTGAGCGGTACGGCTACCCCGCTGTTTCCTATGTCCTTTCCCTGAACAGGGAGCGCGGAGCCCTGAGAGAATGGGCGAAATACAAGGACCTGCCGTTCACCCTCGAGATCCGGACCGTCCTTCAGGAAGCCTGGGCGGCCAACGCCCAGAAGGTGTCCCTGCCCACCGATACGTCAACGAAGAAAAAAATGCAGCGGAAACTTCTCCGGCTCAGCGCTCTCCTCGAAGAAGCCGATGAAGGCTTTCTCTCTCTCTGGGAATCTGCAAGGGAATCGGCCATGCCTGTAACGGCCCCGTCCTCTCCCGATGCGGCTCCCGCTCCCTCGAAGGTATTCGACAGGGCTTCGCTGAAACAGTACTTCACGGATCGGAGCGACGTTCTCCGGCGATGGGCCGGTACGGCAGAGGAAACGGGCTTCCCACCCTTCATACCTTCCCAGGAATACCTTGAGACCAGCCTCTCGTACCTGTGGGATATCCTTCGGGCTGCCGAAATGGACAGCAGGGAGTCCCTTGATGAATTCCTCCGGTCCCTCGAGGAGGAGGGACGAGGAGAAGAGCAGATTTCCACGATCTACAAAGCTTTCGAAAAGGAAGCGTCCTCATGGAAGGTGGACGGGTATTCGGCTCTTTTCCTTCTCGTTCTGAACTTGAAATGGGATGTTCTGCAGCAGAAGGATCTTGTTGAACTGAACATAAAGAAGGGATCCGACAGAATCAAGGGCGTTTCCTGATTTTCC
>JAGPEN010000003.1:7532-40179 GCA_018057035.1 Aminivibrio sp.
CCGGGCAGGGGAAATGCGTCGGGCTGCTGGAGTATGATCCCCTTTCCGGTGAAGACCGGGTTGAGGAGTCAGCGCTCCGGCAGTTTGGCATCGTCTCCCTTCACGAACCCTCCCAGATAGTTGATGGAGCTGCAGCTTTTCTTGCCTGTGGCGATGATTGGTCCGGGGGGATTTTTCTCGAAGCAGGCAAGGGAGAAATGGCGCGGCTCGTCAGGCACGAAGCGGCGAGGAGGGGAATTCCCCTCCTCGATGAGGATGACGGATCCGCTCCTGTGCTGAAGGTGCTCAGGAACTGCGGGCATCATTCTCCAGGGCGGGGCCTGGTTGAAAAAAACAGGGGAAAGAAAAGGCCCCTTCTCCTGGCATCTGCCCTGTCCTTACCCCAGGCAGGGGACCTGTACAGGCCGGAAGATCCGGAGATCCCCATCATACCGGGCATTTGCAGATCCCTGGATGCTCTTTCCTTCACATTCGCCTCCGAAGCGGCGAAAGCGCCGGGGGTGACGGAAAATGCCTCTCCGCTCGGGTGTCCCATCCATCCCAGGCCGACGGAGTATGATGCAAAAGTCCTTCTCGGCACTTTCGGCATACCCATTGCCCGGGAGAGGCTCTGCAGGTCCTTCAGGGAAGCTGCCGAAGCTGCCGAAACCATCGGGTATCCCGTAGCCCTCAAGGTTATGTCGCCGAACATCCTTCACAAAACTGAGGCACGGGTAGTCGCCCTCAATTTGCAGGATCGGGAAGAGTTGAGGAATGCCTACGGCAGGACCCTTGAGAAGGCAAGGGTGGCCAACCCCCGGGCCAGGATCAGGGGAGTACTGGTACAGGAAATGATCAGGGGAGGGACCGAATGGAGGATGGAATTCCGGAGGGATCCCCGTTTCGGTCCTGTAGTGGAAACCGGAATAAGCGGTGTTTACACCGAAATTTTGCCTGATGGTGTGCTCCGGGTGGCTCCTTTCGACGAAGAGGAGGCACGGTGCATGATCAGGGAATCAAGGGGATATCCGCTGCTGCTGGAGGGATGGAGAAGAGATCCTCTTGATATCGAAGCCTTTGCCTCGGCTCTCTCAGCCTTCTCGAGACTGGCGTTCTGCGAGAGGGAAGTTGCCCGGCTTGACGTCAACCCATTGTTTGTCAACAGGAAGGGCGTCCTCGTGGTGGATGCTTTCATAGAAAAGAAAGGAAGGAAAAGATGAGTTTCCTGTTCTGGATTCTTCTGGGGTATCTTGCCGGTTCCTTTCCCACGGGTTATCTTGCGGCCCGGGTGGTCAGGGGAGTGGATATCCGGACCTTCGGTTCGGGAAATGTGGGCGCCACCAACGTGGGACGGCTCATGGGAAAAAAATGGGCGGTGGCGGTCACCCTGATCGATATGATAAAGGCCTCCGTCGGGATTGTGTGTGCCCGTGCCGCCGGAGTGCAAGACCCCTGGACCATCGCTTTCACCGGTTTTGCCGGCGTCTGCGGTCACAACTTCCCCCTGTGGCTCGGTTTCCGGGGAGGGAAGGGCGTCGCGTCCACCTACGGCGTTGTGTTTTTTCTCAATCCCCCTCTCTCCTTTTTCCTTGCCCCTGCCGGAGGGGTCATCTGGTTCGCCCTGCTGAAACTGAAAGGATATGTTTCTCTCGCCTCCCTTTTTTCTCTCTGGTGCCTTCCCGTCATCGCCGCCTCGCTTTCGTTCCCCCTTCCCTTCCTCGTCCTTCTGGCTGCTCTGGCTGCCCTTTCCACCGTCCGGCACAGGGACAACATCCGCCGTCTTTTTGAAGGAAAGGAAAGCAGCTTCAGGAAATAGGAACAGGTTGCCTGCCAGGCCCGCTGCCGAAGCCATTGGCGTTGACTAATGCTGACCAATAGCGTAGAATAATGGTCGGGAAATTTTACGTCTGGAGGGAAGTGCCATGGCGAGTCTGACGAGAGTCATAGAAAACTATATCAACAACCTTTTTTCCGAGATGGACGAACAGGCCGTTTCTCTCCGGAGAAAAGAGCTGGCCGAAATCTTCGGATGCGTGCCCAGCCAGATAAATTACGTCCTCAGAAGCCGTTTCACCCCCGAGCGGGGGTATATCGTGGAAAGCCAGAGGGGCGGGCATGGATATATCAGGATTTTCAGGCTCTGCTACGATATTCCGGAGGAAAGAATACACCATATCGAGGAGATCGTCGGGGATGCCATTACCGACCAGGAGGCAAAACGGCTTCTTACGTCGCTCCAGGAGCGGGGCATGATCGATTCCCGGGAGCGCCTTCTGATCGAGGTGGCTCTCCGCCACGCCGATGAACTCGGCAGTTCGGAATTCGACGTGTCACCCTACAAGAGGAACGCCATACAGGCCGAGCTTCTGAAGAGAATGCTTCGCAGCCTGGCACTGGCGTGAGCCGGAGGGAAGAGACTCCCTGACGGGAGAGAAAAAAGGATGATGGATCATGTGGCAGTTTTTCACTGAGAGGGGAAAAAAAGTAGTCCAGCTTGCCCACAGGGAGGCCCTGCGCCTCGGGCACGACGTAATAGGGACGGAGCACATCCTTCTCGGCATCCTTGCCGAAGGAGAGGGTGTGGCGGTACAGTCCATGGAATCTCTCGGCATCAATCTTCACGAGATGAAACTCCGGATCGAGGAGTCGGTCGGGAAATCCCACCCCATCCTCAAGCCGGTGGATCTTCCGCTCAGTCCGAGAGCAAAGCGGGTGCTGGATCTTTCGATCCGCGAAGCACGGAATATGGGTGTAAATTATGTCGGCACGGAACATATTCTTCTGGGTATCCTTGCCGAGGGCGAGGGTATGGCTGCCCAGATGCTCCAGTCCGTAGGGATTGACCACGCCCAGCTTGCCAGGGAAGTCCAGCGGTTTCTCGGCGGAGCCGACAGCGACGGAGACCGGGGAGCGGAACCGCCTGCGGAGACAGGCCGGAAAAAGGGGCGGACCAAGACGCCCACCCTGGACCAGCTTGCCCTTGACCTGAGCGAGAAGAGCAGGAACGGCGAACTCGATCCCGTGATCGGCAGGGTTAAGGAAATCAGGAGGATCATCCAGATCCTCTCGAGAAGGACGAAAAACAACCCGGTGCTGATCGGCGATCCCGGGGTGGGCAAGACGGCCATCGTGGAAGGACTTGCCCAGAAGATAGCCGACGGTGACATACCGGAGATACTCAAAGACAAAAAAGTCATGCAGCTCAATATGGGGAACCTCGTGGCAGGCACCAAATACCGTGGAGAGTTCGAGGAGCGCATGAGAAAACTGGTGAAGGAACTTTCCGAGGCCAGGGACGTCATCCTCTTCATCGACGAGATCCACACCATCGTCGGTGCTGGTGGGGCTGAAGGGGCAGTGGATGCCGCCAACATACTCAAGCCGAGCCTTTCCCGGGGTGAATTTCAGGTCATCGGGGCCACAACGCTCGACGAATACAGGAAGCACATCGAAAAGGACGCCGCTCTCGAGAGACGGTTTCAGCCCGTTCATGTCCACGAACCGAGCGTGGATGACTCCATCCTTATCCTGGAAGGGCTTCGTGACCGGTACGAATCCCACCACAGGGCGAAGATCCAGGACGATGCCCTGGAGGCGGCTGCGCGGCTTTCCGCCCGGTACATCACCGACCGTCATCTTCCGGACAAGGGGATCGACCTCATCGACGAGGCGGCAGCCAGGGCCAGGATCAACGCCATGGAGACCCCTGAATCCCTGAAAGAGATGGAGAAGAAACTGGAGGAAATCCGGAGGGAAAAGGAAGCCGCAGTGGATTCCCAGGAGTTTGAAAAGGCTGCCCGGCTCCGGGACGATGAACGGAAGCTTTCGGAGGATCTTGAGGAAGAAAGACGGAAGTGGCGGTCCCGGAGAAACTCCTTCCAGCCTGTGGTTACGGGCGAGGATATCGCCGACGTAGTGGCCGAGTGGACAGGAATTCCGGTTTTCCAGCTCACCGGAGAGGAATCTGAGCGGCTCCTCCGCATGGAAGAGGAGATTGAGAAACGGCTCATCGGCCAAAGCGAAGCGGTCGTTTCCGTCGCCAGGGCCATCCGTCGCGCCAGGAGCGGCCTGAAAGACCCCAGGCGCCCCATCGGGAGCTTCCTTCTGCTGGGCCCGACCGGTGTCGGCAAAACGGAACTTGCCCGGAGGCTGGCCGAGTTTCTCTTCGGTTCGCAGGATACTATGATCCGTCTTGACATGAGCGAATTCATGGAAAAACACGAAGTATCCAAGCTCATAGGGGCCCCTCCTGGATACGTGGGCTACGAAGAGGGGGGAAAGCTTACCGAAGCAGTCCGGCGGAGACCCTACTCTGTGGTGCTTTTCGACGAAATCGAAAAGGCCCATCCCGACATATTCAACATACTGCTCCAGATTCTCGAAGACGGGCGGTTGACCGACGGACAGGGCAGAACGGTCGATTTCCGGAACACGGTCATCCTCATGACCAGCAACGTCGGGGCCAGGGAGGCGGCCAGGGGATCCACCCTCGGCTTTTCCGGGGGGGACGAGAAAGACCCCTTCGACTGGAGCAAGCTCAAGGCCGCGATAATGGACGAGGTGAACAGGACATTTCGGCCGGAGTTTATCAACCGCCTAGATGAGATGATCGTCTTCCGCCCGCTGAACAGGGAGAGCATGATATCCATCGTGAACATCATGCTGGAAGAGGTAATCTCAAGGCTTGCCTCGAGAGACATCGTCCTGTCGGTTGAGGATGAGGTCCGGTCTTTTCTCCTTGACAAAGGATACCAGCCCAAGTTCGGGGCCCGGCCTCTCCGGAGGACGATCCAGACGTATATCGAGGACAGGCTGGCGGATTTCCTCCTCGGAAAGGGAACCACCCGGGGAGAGAGTATCGAGGCTTTTCTCGATGGAGACGAAGTGAATTTCCGCTCTGGAGCGGGACGAAAAACCGACCTGGCGGAAACGGTCTCCAAATAAAAAATTCAACTTTTCCCCTTCGGGCGGAAGGAGGCATCCCATGGACGGATCGTCGCTCTGGATGTTGTTTCTCCTTTTTTTCATCGTGTTTCCCCAGATGAAGCAGCAGGTGGTCCAGTGGCGCAGGGTGACGGCCATCCGGAACTGCGAAAAGAGACGGGGAACACGGATCATCACCCTTATCCACCGCCAGGAAACCATGGGATTTCTGGGCATGTTTTCCCGGAACTTCATCAACATCGAAGATTCGGAGGAAATACTGCGGGCTATCCGTCTCACATCCGACGATACGCCCATTGACCTCATCGTCCACACCCCCGGCGGACTCCTCCTGGCGGCGGAGCAGATTGCCAGGGCTCTGAAGCGCCATCCGTCGAAAGTGACGGTGATCGTTCCCCATTACGCCATGTCGGGTGGAACCCTCATTGCCCTCGCGGCGGACGAGATCCTCATGGACAGGCACGCAGTCCTTGGTCCGGTGGATCCTCAGATCGGCAAGTTCCCCGCGGCCTCCATCCTGAAGGCAGTGGAAAGCAAGTCTGTGAACGAAGTGGATGACGAGACCCTGATTCTCGCTGACGTGAGCGGGAAAGCCCTCCGGCAGACGCGGGACCTCGTGTATGAACTGGTATTCGATCGCCTCGGCGAGGAAAAGGGAATGGAACTGGCGAAGATCCTCACCGAGGGGAGATGGACCCACGATTATCCGATCACGGTGGACGAAGCGGCCGCACTGGGACTGCCGGTGGTACCGAACGATCAGGACTCGTTCTGCAACCTGATGAGCCTTTACCCTCAATCCACGTCCGCCCGGCCTTCGGTTCAATACATACCCGTGCCCTATCCCGGGCGTCCTTCCGCCAATTCCCGCAGGGACATCTATTGAAATGGAGGTTCTGCCATGAACCACCGAACCACCCTCTGCCTCCTTCTCCTACTCGCTTTTCTGGCGGCTGTTCCCGCAGCAGGTTCGGAAGAGGCTGTCCTTACGGTCGGGGATGACAAGGTTTCTGTGGATGAGGTTTTATACCTGCTCGGTCTCGAAATCGGGGGAAACGATGCCCTTGCGGCACTCAGAATGAAAGAAATGACGGAAGAGGAACGGGGAGACTTCCTGGAGAGAGTATCCACAGCCCTTCTCTTTTACAGGGGAGCGGTTCTCAAGGGGCTCCACCTTGACCCGAAAATAGCCGCCCAGTTGCGTTGGAACCAGGTCAACCTTCTGGCAAACACCTATATCGCCTCCCTCGCACCCCGGCTGGCCTTCGGGGAAAAAGAGCTGAAAGCCGCTTATGAAAAGAACCGGGAAAAATATGTCCGAAAAGGCAGCGCCAGGATCAGGCATATTTTTGTCACATCCGGGGAAAAAGGAAGGTCGGCCCTTCTTGCCCTTCTCTCCGGAGAAGATTTTTTTTCCGTCGCCGGGCGCCTCAGTGAGGATTCAGCCTCATCCGCGTCTGGAGGAGAAGCGGGGTGGATCGAGGAAGGAACCCTGCCGGAAAGCCTTGACAGACTGGTATTCTCCGCTCCGATCAATACGGTCCTCGGGCCCGTGGAAGCCGGTGCCGGATTCTACATTTTCGAGGTGCTGGAAAGGCGGGAGGGCCGGTCTCTTTCCTTCACTGAAGCGAAAAAGCTTATCACCGCTGACCTTGAGAAGGCCGTCCTCTCGGGAGAAGCCGCTTCTCTTAGGAAAAGGTTCCCAGTGGTCTCGAGGCCCGATGCGCTCGGGAGTTTCCCCTTGCGCTAATCCCAGGCTTTCCCCCGGGTGCGGCGTATGCTGCACCCTTTTTTCTTTCTCAATGAAGATTGTAATTTATGGACAGATGAATTTTCTCTCTTTATAATGGGAAAACGCTCTGAAACGGGGGCGGAAAAATCGCGGAAACAGAAAGGATGGATATGCATGGAGCTTGAGAAGGGAAGAAAACCCAGCTTCGGCGAAGCCCTACTAGTTCTTGTTATCGATGCTCTAATTATCAGCTACGGAGTCCTGGACATCCATTTCGAGTCAGGCGCAACCTTCGGACTTGCTCTATCGGCTCATGTACCCCTTTTCATTGCGGCTGTCTTCACCGCCGTTGTCGGAGTGTTTTCCATCGGCAAAAAGTGGCGCGACGTTGAAGAAGGCATGATCAACGGCATCACCGTAGCCCTCCAGGCCGTCCTGATCCTTTTGACCATTGGAGGCCTCATCGGAGCCTGGATCCAGAGCGGAGTCGTTCCCACCCTTATCTATTATGGCCTGAACCTCCTTTCTCCCCAATATTTCCTCCTGGCGTCGCTCCTTATCTGCTCGATCGTGTCCCTCTCGACGGGCAGCTCCTGGAGCACAAGCGGCACAGTGGGAATCGCCCTCATGGGGATAGGCGCCGGGCTTGGCGTACCTGCTCCCGTCACGGCAGGATTCGTCATCTCCGGGGCTTATTTCGGGGACAAGATGTCCCCGCTGTCTGACACTACCAACCTTGCCCCCGCAGTGGCGGGAAGCGATCTTTTCAGCCACATCAGGGCGATGGTGTGGACCACGGGGCCCAGCCTTCTGATCGTGGCCGGAATTGCAGTCTATATGGGAGGAAGCTACAGCGGAGCAGAACTCGACAGCTCGAGGATATCTGTTATCCAGCAGATGATGTCCGCAGAGTTTTCCATTTCCAAGATCGGATTTCTGCCGCCCCTCCTTGTGCTCCTTCTCGCGGCGCTGAAAGTTCCCGCCATTCCGGGCATAGTTGCCGGCATGCTCCTGGCGGTGGGTATGTCCCTTTTTCATGGAGTGGGACTGGCTGATGTGCTTGGAGCCCTTCACTCAGGGTATACACCGGGTCTTATAAACCAGGTGGCCGAGTCTGCCGACATCGGTGCCGTGAATGAACTCTTCAAAGGGGCGGTTGTTTTCCAACAGGGAAATTTTGAAACGGTCAAAGAAGTAGCCTCCATGCTGAACGACCTTCTTGCCCGGGGCGGCCTCACGGGAATGCTCGAGACTGTGGCGTTGATCCTGGTAGCCCTTGTTCTCGGAGGAATCATGGAGACCTGCGGTTTCCTCGAGGTGCTTCTGGAACGTCTCATGACAAAGGTGAAGTCCGTGTTCGGTCTCGTGGGTGCCGTTCTCTCCTCCTGCGTGTTCACCAACATGTTCCTCGGCGACCAGTATCTCGCCCTGGTCATGCCGGGAAGAATGTTCCGGCCCGCGTTTGAAGATTTTCGAAAGGACGGGAAAGGCCTCGACATGAAGCTGCTTTCCCGATCCCTTGAGGATTCTGGAACGCTCACTTCTGTGCTCGTTCCCTGGAATACCTGCGGAGCCTACAACAGCGGTGTTCTCGGCGTTCCGACCCTTTCGTACCTCCCGTATGCCTTCCTCAACTATTTAAACCCTCTCGTGGCTCTTCTCATGACCAGGCTGGGCATCGGAGTGCCCTGGGTTGATAAGGACAAGGCAGGGGAGGTTGCCGGAGATTGAGCGAACAGAAGGTCTTTTCCGGCAGTGGACTCCCTTTCCCGAGGTGGATGAGGGGGGCAGGTCTGCTGACCGGATTCTTCCTTCTTTCCGACGGGCTCCGCCGCCTTCTCTCAGGCGGCGGACTTTCGGCCTTTGTTCCTTACCTCCTGGTTGGATCTGCCTGCGTTTACGTGGCCGGATACGACAAGAAAATCACCCTTTCAGAGAAAGGATTTGTCCGGCAGACCCTCTTCTGGGGTAAGGGAAGGACTGAAGTTCTTCCCTGGAGCGAAATGGAAGAAATGATCCTCATGCCTGCGGTGAAAGGAACCGGGGTCCTGTTTCCCCTGAAAAACAGGGGATGGAGGGCCTTTTTCCCCGATGCCACGGAAGCGGCTCTTCGTGCCGCGGCCGCGGAATACAGGCCGGATCTTCCTGTTTCAACGGGCACCGGGACTCGTTGATTTTCCCTGTCCCGGGTGCTGCCATCTCCGTGATGGCACAGCCTCATATCTGAAGAGGAGAGGATTTTTCCAACATGACACGGGATAATTCGATTTTTGCAGCGCTGGCGGTCGGGCAGAGCATTTGGTGCGACTTTCTCAGCAGGGATCTTCTTCGGTCCGGCAAACTTGACGAAATGATCGAGGCAGGTGTGCGGGGAGTGACGACCAATCCCTCCATATTCGATAATGCCATTGGGAAGACCTCCGATTACGACGGGGACATTCTTTCCATGGTCCGTCAGGGAAAGAACAGGGAGGAAATATATACGTCCTTGACCGTGGCCGATGTCCGGGAAGCGGCCGACAGGTTCCTTCCGGTCTTTAACGGGAGCGGAGGCAAGGATGGTTTCGTGAGCCTTGAAGTCAGTCCTCTCCTCGCCCACGATTCCGAGGGAACGGTATCGGAGGCGGAAACCCTTGCCCGGCTCACGGGGAAGAAAAACGTAATGATCAAGATACCGGCAACTCCGGAGGGCATGACGGCGATTCGCCGCTGCATCGCCCTGGGCATCAACGTGAACGCCACGCTCATCTTTTCGAGAGAGCAGTACGGCCAAGTGGCGGAGGCATTCATAGCCGGCCTTGAAGACCGGGCGGCAGAGGGAAAAACTGTTTCCGGAATTGCCTCGGTGGCATCCCTTTTCGTAAGCCGTGTGGATACGGCCGTCGACAAGCTCCTCGCTTCAGGAAAAACGGGCGGAGCCCTTGCCGGCAAAATCGCCGTGGACAATGCACGGGCAGCCTACATGGACTTCGAGACCCTCTTTTCCGGCCCACGGTGGCGCTCTCTTCAAGAAAAAGGAGCCCAGCTTCAGCGGCCTCTCTGGGCAAGCACGGGAACAAAAAATCCGGACTATTCGCCGACCCTGTACGTGGATTCCCTCATAGGTCCCCATACGGTCAACACGATCCCTCCGGCGACACTCGAGGCTTTTCTTGCCGCTGGTACAGTCGGAATGACTGTCGCCTCGGACAGGGAAGGAATGAAGCGCAGGCTCGGAGAGCTTGCAGCCCTCGGCATCTCCCTCGATGAAGTGACCGCCAGGCTTCTCGAAGAGGGGCTCGATGCTTTTGAAAAAGCTTATATCCACCTGCTGGAAGGAATAGAGAAAAAAGGACAATCATTGGTGGGCTGATTTTCTCCTTTTTTTTCTTCGGATCGGGTTGACAGAATCGGCGGGGCTCCTTATAATACTCCCGTTGTGCGTAAGGGGCTATAGCTCAGCTGGGAGAGCGCTTGAATGGCATTCAAGAGGTCAGGGGTTCGAATCCCCTTAGCTCCACCAAGGATAAAGGAACAGATAAAATATAAAGGTTTTCACTGAAAAAGCCCGGCATTGTGCCGGGCTTTTTCAGTGAAAAGCAGAATTGGGGGCAATACCCGCACAGTCAGGCACACTGCCGTTTTTTCGTAGGGGGCGGTATTTGAATGATGCCGGAACCTTTCCTCCCGGTCCATTTATGATATAATTCCTCCGGAATTTGAAGTGGACTGCCCTGGAGAGTCAAGCTCCGTTTTTCTCTCCGCAGCTATTTGAAAAAACGGGCGATAGCGGAAGAATAACGAATGGTGGCAATGCCGCTGCCATTGTTATGATGATCAGGCCGGCCGGTGAGATTATCGGGCGGCCTTTTTTCTTCCCTGGGGAAACTATCTGCCTGGAAGAGGAGGAAAAAATGTCACCAAAAGGGTTTCATTTCATTGTGGAAGCTTCAGGGTGCGGACCTGTCATTTCTCAGGTCGACAGGCTGCAGGAGATTCTCGTGGAAGCGGCAAAAAGGGCCAACACACAGGTCTGGTCGGTTTCCTTTCACCGTTTCCCTCCCGATGGCGTGAGCGGTGTTGTGGTGATCAGCGAATCTCATCTCTCCATCCACACCTGGCCCGAAGTGGGGTACATGGCCCTGGATATTTACACGTGCGGCGAAGAGAGCAAACCCCAGGTGGCAGTTGATTACGTTCTGGAACAGATAGGCGCGAAGCAGACCCACATAACTGAAATTACGAGAGGCCTTGATGACGGGGATATGGAATATTACCACTCCTTTGTCACATGGCAGGAAGTGCTCAGTCGCAACGGAAACTGACTGTGAAACCCGGAAGAGAAAATTTTCTCTTCCGGGTTTTTTTCTGGGAGCGCGGGAAACGTTCCTTCCCGAAAGAGGCGTCGTGCGCGGCAAAAAATTTAGGGCGGCAATCTTTTTTCCGGGACAGCCGCAACAATCCTTCCGGTGTTGAAAATGCACTGTGCTTATGCTACTTTATCATGTATCATCGCGACCGACCGGCAACACCCAACGCCATCTCCTGCAGCCACCGCGGAACAGCGGATCAGGAGGCGGTCTTTCATTTTTCTCTTGTCCGCATCCCATTTCTTTCTCCCGAATTTCTTAAGGGTGAGGTTGATGCGGAAAATCATTCTTCCGGAGGAATCGTCATGGATCAAAAGCTAAAACCTGTGGTGGATCGCTATTTGAAAAGAATTATGGACCTGCGCTGCAGGATACACCGGGAACCTGAGCTCAGCAACCAGGAGACCGGAACCGCCGCTCTTGTTGCCGGGGTTCTCCGGGAAACGGGCATGGAGGTCATCGAGAGTATCGGCGGAAACGGGGTGGCCGGCATCCTCAGGGGAACAGGAGATGGGCCCTGCGTAGCGCTCCGGGCTGATATGGACGCCCTTCCCATGGAAGAAAAAACCGGTCACTCCTGTGCTTCCTCCAGAAAAGGCATAATGCACGCCTGCGGCCATGATGTTCACACAGCAGCGCTACTCGGCGCCGCCCTCGTCCTCTCGGAGCTGAAAGACAGCTTCAGCGGGACCGTCAAATTCATCTTTCAGCCTGCCGAGGAGGCAAATCCCACGGGAGGCGCTCCCGGAATGATTTCCGATGGAGTTTTGGAAAACCCGGCGGTGGATGCGATCTTCGGCATGCATGTCTGGCCCTCCCTGGAAACGGGAACTGTGGGAACGAAAGAAGGAGCCCTTATGGGGGCTTCCGACAGGCTTTTTCTGACGGTGAAGGGGAAGGGCGCCCACGGCTCCGAACCGGAAAACGGCGTGGACGCCATCGCCATCTCCGCCCAGGTGATCAGCGCCCTCCAGACTGTTGTGTCGAGAAACGTCAGTCCCCTGGATGCCGCCGTGGTGTCCATCGGGACCATCAGGGGAGGCAACAGGTACAACGTTATCGCCGATGAAGTTGTCCTCGAGGGGACGGTCAGGACAGTCAACCCGGAAACCCAGGCAAAAATGCCCTCCCGCATAGAATCCATCGCGGCAGGTGTGGCCAGGGGAATGGGAGGAGACTGCGAAATGGAATACGTGAAGGGATATCCTCCTCTCATGAACGATCCGGCACTGACCAGGCTCGTTTTTTCCACGCTCTCTGGGATAATCGGGGAGGAGAAGATCGTTCGGGTAGAGAAACCGGCCCTGGGGGGGGAGGATTTCGCCTTTTTCAGCCGGAAAATCCCGGCCCAGTTCATGTGGCTGGGATGCAGGCCCGAGGGAGTCACGAAGGAAGAAATGGCTCCCCTGCACAACAACCGGTTCCTCCCTGACGAGAAGGCCATTCCTCTCGGTGTGGAAATCCTTGCTG
The DNA here is from genome assembly GCA_018057035.1 of Aminivibrio sp. The sequence continues at coordinate 20,007 of JAGPEN010000003.1, forward strand.
CCTGCGCTCTTGATTTCCTGGCCGCGAACTGAGAAGAAAAGGAGACCCTCATGGTGGCACTCGGTGAAGAAAAACTGCGGAAATACATTGAGCTCAGAAGGGAATTCCATGCCCACGCTGAAACGGGCTGGACTGAGTTTTGGACCACGGCACGAATAGCTGGTATCTTGGACTCTCTCGGGTATGACGTTCTTGTCGGCAGGGATGTGCTTGACCTGGACTCCGTCATGGGACGCCCCTCCGACCAGCAGATCGCAGGTTTCATTGAGCGGGCCCTTGGCCAGGGAGCCGACCCGGGATGGATCACAAAAATGGACGGCTACACGGGAGCGGTGGCTCTGCTCGACACCGGGAAACCGGGACCTGTTCTCGCGTTCCGTTTTGATATTGATGCCGTGGATGTGTCAGAGGCGCAGGACGAAAAGCACCGGCCGTTCCGGGAGGGCTTTTCCTCCATGAACGATAATGCCATGCATTCCTGCGGCCATGACGCCCATGCCGTAATCGGTCTTGCCCTTGCGGAACTGCTCATGGAAAGAAAGGATTCCCTCAGAGGAGTGGTCAAGCTCATCTTCCAGCCGGCGGAGGAGGGAGTCCGGGGTGGAAAGGCAATCGCGGCAAAGGGGTTCCTCGACGACGTGGACTTTTTTCTCGGCGCCCACGTAGGTATGGGAATTCCCACTGGGAGCGTCTCTCCCGCCTGCGGAGATTTTCTCTGCACCACCAAGTTCGACCTGACCTACAAGGGAAAGTCAGCCCATGCAGGAGGGGCGCCGAATGAAGGAAGGAACGCCCTGCTCGCCGCCGCCTCCGCCACACTGGCCCTGGCGGGCATTCCTCCCCACAAGGACGGGGCGACCAGGATCAATGTGGGAGTTCTCCAAGCAGGGAGCGGCCGGAACGTCATCCCTTCCCGGGCGGTGATGAAGGTGGAGACCCGCGGGCTGACCATGGAACTGAATTCCTATGTGTACAACAGGGCGATGGAAATAGTATCCGGAGCCGCCTCCATGTATGGTGTGGAGATGGCCATGGCGAAGATGGGAGAGGCTGTGGATGCCCTGAGCGATGATGATCTTGCCGGAATTGTCAGGGACAAGGCTGCAGCCGTCCCCGGCATCGACAGGATTGCCCCCCCCGTGAGCCTCGGCGGCAGCGAGGATATTTCCTGGATGATGAGGGCTGTCCAGAAAAGGGGCGGCAAAGCGGTCTATTTCGTCCTTGGCACCGATATCGCCGCCGGACACCACAACGAGTATTTCGATATCGATGAAAAAGTGCTGGACTACGGTCCCGCACTTTTCGCCGAACTGGCCCTTGCACTGGCGGCCGGAAAATGACAGCCGGAAGGAGGTAGGAAGAGAAGAGGAAAGGATTCAAAGGGTCTTTTTGTCGGAAAGACAGTTCCATATTCTGCAAAGGAGGTATTTTCATGTCGGAAACAGCTGCACCAAAGAAACGAGGTTTGCTCCTGCGCTTCATCAAGGGAGTGGAGATCGTCGGAAATAAACTCCCCCATCCTTTCTGGCTTTTCGTCATTCTTTCTGGCATCATACTGGCCTTGTCCTGGTGGCTCGGCAACGCCGGCATGTCGGTCAAGTACATGGCTGCCGGAAGGGGAGGAGCCGAGGCGAAAGAGACGGTCGTTTCGGTAGTGAACCTCCTCACCTTCAAGAGCATGCGTGTAGTGTTCACTGACCTTCTGAAGATTTATTCCAGCTTCCCCCCTCTCGGCCTGATCATCGTCATGACGCTGGGCATCGGGCTCCTGGAACAATCCGGAATGATCTCCGCCCTCATGCGGAAGACCATCCTCGGGGCGCCTTCCTATCTTGTGACCTTTGCCCTTGCCATCGTCGGCATTAACGCGAACCTTGCGTCCGACGCGGGCATCATCTTCACACCCATGATCGGTGCGGCCATATTCAAGGCATTGGGGCGCAACCCGTGGATAGGGATCACGGCAGGGTACGCGGCTTCACAGGGTGGCTTCACTGCAAACTTCTTCATTGCCGGAACGGACGCGCTCCTTGCAGGCATCACGGAGTCAGCCGCAAAGGGAATGAACATCCCCGGCCCCGTCCACCCGCTGATGAACTGGTACCTGATGGTTGCGGCCACTGTGGTCGTCGCCTTTGTTACAACGTTCGTGACGGAGAAGATCACGTGCAAGTACCTCGGGGACGAAGGCGGCACGATGGATGCCACCGAGCTTGAAAAGCACCGCGTAACAGATGACGAGAACCGGGGCCTGAAATGGTCTCTGTACGCAGGACTTGGCTACATTCTTCTCATTGTGGCCCTCACCTTCCCCCAGGGGTCGTTCTTCAGGGCGGATAACGGGAACATCCTTCCCAGTTCTCCTTTCCTTTCCAGCATTGCCGGTATCCTGTTCTTCCTGTTCTTCTTTATGGGCGTAGCCTACGGCTACGGTGCCAAGATCATCAAGGAAGGATCGGATATTCCCAAGATGATGGAGAGAGGACTCAAGGGCGGCATCAGCTTCCTCGTGGTCGTTCTTCCTGCCGCTATTTTCATTCACCTCTTCAACGCGAGCAATCTGGCGACCATACTCGCCGTCAATGGAGCGGACTGGCTGAAATCCATGGATTTGACGGGAAGCAAGCTCATAATAGCCTTCGTCCTTCTGACGACGACCATCAACCTCTTCATTTCCAGCGGATCGGCGAAGTGGCTCATCCTTGCGCCCATCTTCGTACCCATGCTGGGCATGATGGGATTCTCTCCCGCACTGACCCAGGCGGCATACAGGGTCGGAGACTCCTGCACGAACAATATCGCCCCCCTTTCGTACTACGTTCCTGTGATGCTCGGTTTCTACGAGCAGTACAAGCAGGATGCAGAGCAGGAAGTCGGGATCGGGACACTCATTTCCCTTCAGCTCCCCTTCAGCGTCATGTATCTCATCCTCTTCACGGCCCTTCTTGTTTTCTGGTTTACCATGGGATGGCCCCTCGGCCCCGGGGCGGATCTTCATATCCCCATGCCGTAAAAGCTCAGTCGTCCAAAAGCAGAGGGAAGGAGTGCCTTCCCTCTGCTTTTTTTTTGTCTCCTCCCTGGCCTTTATCTGCCAGGTGCATGCCCTGAGTGGTGAAGCAAAGGTGCAAAAACAAGACTCGACGCCCCGAGTTTTCTCTTCCCTCCTTGAAGAGCTCTGGACCGGAGAAAAAAGTTGGAGTACACTTTTTCCCGTGTTTCTCCCGCTGTTTCTTTTCCCTTCCAATCCTGGAAGGTTTGGGGAAGGAAAGGGCAGCGGAGTTGGGAAGCAATTTTTTCGAGGTCTGGGGTGAAGCAGAAATGAAAAACGTACCTGCGGACATGGAAGGTTTCCTTTCCCATCAGCCCTGGTGGCGCACCGGAATTCCGACAGAAATAATCCGTTCCCGTGAAGGAGTCGGGGAGCTTCTTCACAGGCTGGAAAGGGAGAAAAAGAATCCCTTCTTCGTGGTGGACTCCGTTCTGCGGGACCAGTCTGTCTTCTCGCCCCTTTTAGGACAGAAAGCCCTGTATCTTTTCGATGCTTCAGCTTCGGAACCCAAAACGGGAGATGTGGATACCGTCGTCTCAATCCTGAAAAGCGGATCCAAGGCCTATGATGTTGTGGTCGGCATCGGCGGGGGAGGGACCATGGATCTTGCGAAGGCCGTCGGCATATGCCTGGCGAATCCGGGTCCCGCCCATGCATACCAGGGATACGGCCTGGATATGAACAAAGGGGCGGATATTTGGGTCCTTCCGACGCTCAGCGGAACAGGGGCGGAAATTACGCCCATCGCGGTCCTCCGCGGCCCCGAGAAGAAGCTGGGCATCAACAATCCCTATACAGCCCCCTCCGTGGCGGTCATTGACCCCGGACTCACTTCGGGGGTCCGGAAATACAACCGGTTTTACACCTTGATGGACTGCTATTTTCATCATTACGAAATCATGAAAAGCGTGACCAGCTCCGGAGATGCGGTTTCCGACGCCCTTGACGGCCTCGGCCTCTCACGGGACGTCCTGAATTCGGGAGTTGGGGAGTTCCGCCTGGACAATGCCGTACGCTCTGCCATGGCCTCCGTTCTCGGAGGAAGCAGCACCATCGGCGGAAGGGTCGGAGCCGCCCATGCCGTTTCCTATGGACTGAGCAACTCCGCACCGAATCTTCCTCACAGCGTGGCCGTAACCCTCGCCATGCTTTCTCTCGGCGATCTCTATCCCGATGGTTGCGAGGACACGGTCTCCTTTCTGCGGATCAACGGCATGGAAACTCCGAAAGCGCGGGATTTCGGAATAGGAGCTGAGGAAGTGGAAAAAATGACGAAAACGGCCCTCGGGATGCAGAAACTCTGGCAGAGCTGTTTCGGCGAGAGCTGGAAAGATCGGGCCACGGAGGAGTATATCCGGGGGATCTATGAAAGAATCGTTTCCCGGTAGGGCATGGTGTTTCTGAAGAAAACGACAGGGGGGAAGACTGATGGCAGGAACGGAAATTTTCGGAAAAGAAGAACTGGCGGCAGTTCAGGATGTCATTGAAAGAAAGATGATCCACCGTTACGGATCCCATGGAGCCAGAAAGGGAATTTACAGAGTGGAGGAGTTTGAGAACAGGGCCAGGGAAATCACCGGGTCCCGCCATGCCCTGGCGGTAGCCAACGGAACGGCCGCCCTCATCGTCGCCCTGAAGGGAATCGGCATCCGGCCGGGGGATGAAGTCATCACGTCGCCCTTTACCTTCATTGCCACGGTCGAGGCGATCGTGGCCTGCAACGCCGTTCCGATACTCGGCGACATCGATGAAACCCTGAGCCTCGACCCGTCTTCGGCGGAGCGGCTTATCACTGAAAGAACCCGGGCGATCATGCCGGTCCACATGTTCGGAGCGGCAGCGGACATGGACAGGTTTGCGGAACTGGGGAAAAAATACGGCATCCCGATCATCGAGGATGCCTGTGAAGTCGTCGGCGGCACCTACAAGGGAAGAATGCTCGGAAGTCTTGGAACATGCGGCACCTGGAGCTTCGACCCCAACAAGACCCTTACTGTGGGCGAAGGCGGGATCGTGTTCACCGACAGCGATGACATCCATTTCGAAATGGACTGCTACCATGACCACGGGCATATCCACAGCAAGGAGCATGACCGGGGAGCCGAAGGCAAGTCGGGCCTGGGGGTGAACTTCAGGCTCAGCGAACTGCAGGGAGCCCTCGGACTCGTGGCGCTGCAGAAGATGGACTACGCGCTCGGGCTTCTCCGCTCGACGAAGAAAAGGATCATTGACGCTGTTTCCGACACGGGAATTCTCCCGCGTCCCACACACAACGATGAGGGTGACACCGCGTCCCATGTGATTTTCATGCTGCCGTCCGCGGAATCGGCCGTGAAGTTCAGGAATGCCGCCGTTTCAACCGGGGGCGGTTGTTCCATCATCGCTGACAACACGTGGCATTTCGCCAAACACTGGAAGGCCCTCGAAGCGATGGGAGAAACGGACTGGTTCGGGACAAGGACTCCATCCTATGCCCCTGCGTCCCTGGCCCAAAGTGACGGGCTGCTGGCCAGGACCGTCATGTTCGGCCTCAATATCATGATGGACGACTCAGCGGTGGAAGCCATTATCCATGCGATCAGGGCGGGGGCGAAGGCCGCCCTCTGAGACATCCTCTTCCGGAAAGGAACAGCGGGCTCCGGAGAAGTTTCCGGGCCCGCTGTATTCAGGAACTAGAAGCAGGATTCAGGATGAAGTCCCAGGTACCGCTCCAGGGCTTCCGCGTCCTCCGGGGTGTCAATCTCGATGGTGTCCCTCTCCACAGGAACACAGGCTATGGAATGTCCTCTTTCGAGGACCCGGAGCATTTCCAGGCTTTCCGTTCTCTCGAGGGGCGTCTGTTCCCAGGAGGAAAATTTGAGCAGGAAATCCCTCCGCCAGCAATAGGGACCAATATGCTTGTAATAGACGGGGTCTCCGTTTCTCGGGCAGGGAATGGGGGAGCGGCTGAAGTAGAGCGCCCTGCCGCCTGTATCAAATACCATCTTGACGATGTTCGGCGAAAAAACTTCCTCCTCCCGGTCGATCCGCTTTGACAGGAGAGCGAGCATGACGGCGGGATCACCCATGGCCGCGGCCAGGGGATCTATCATGTCAGGTCCCACGAGAGGATCATCGACCTGGACGTTGAGGACGAGATCGGAAGGGATTCTTTCGGCGACCCAGGCCACCCTGTCCCCTCCGCTCGGCAGTTCCGGAGGCGTGAGCAAGCATTCTCCGCCCGCCCTGCGTACCGCTTCCGCAACCCGTTCATCGTCCGCGGCGACGATGATCCTGTCCACGGAAGAACATCTTTCCACCCTGCGGAGTACCCGGACGACCAGGGGAACACCTCTCACCGGCAAAAGGGGTTTGCCGGGGAGGCGGGTGCTTGCGAATCTGGCGGGAATGACGGCGAGGGTTTTCATGATCCATCTCCTTGAGGAAAGGTTGACACTGAACAGTAATGATACTCTTTTCTTCCTTTCGCCGGAAGGGCAGAGCAGAAAAAACGGCCCCTTAGGGGGCCGTTTTCAGTATACAGCAGGGGAAAAAGAGGGTCAGTCCTTGAGAATCTGCGTTCCCGCCTTGCCTTCCAGGGCCTCGAGAGCCTGTTCAAGGCTCGCGATGACGGCACGGCTTCCTCCGTTCCGGACAAAACGGAGGGCTGCCTTTACCTTAGGTCCCATGGATCCAGCCTTGAAATGCCCTTCCTTTTCAAGGGTTTCCATTTCAGTTACCGTTAGGTTCTCCAGCCATTTCTGGTTCGGCGTGTTGTAGTTGATGGCAACCCTCGGCACATCGGTGAGGATCATCAGAAGGTCGGCCTTCACCGCTGCGGCGAGCCTTTCACCGGCGAGGTCCTTGTCGATGACCGCCTCGATCCCCTGGTAGGTGCCGTCCGTATTCCGGATGACCGGAATGCCGCCGCCACCGGAAGCGATGACGGTAAACCCCTTCCCCAGCAGGGAGTTTATGACGTCCTTTTCCACGATTGACTTGGGGTCGGGGGAGGGAACGACTCTTCTCCAGCCGCGGCCTGCGTCGTCGATCCAGGACTCCCCGGTTTCAGCCATTCGCTTCTTCGCCGCCTCTTCCGTGTAGAAGGGGCCCACCGGCTTCGTCGGATGGGTGAAGGCGGGATCGGCAGGGTCCACCTCAACCTGGGTCACGACGCATGCGGGTTCATGGCCGGACAGGCCTTCAAGGGCAAGGGTGTTGTGGAAACTCTGGCAGAACATGTACCCGATGAGTCCCTGGCTTTCCGCTCCGCAGACATCCATGGGCATGGCGGGAACAGAAGCGCTTCCCAGTTCGTTCTGAATGAGTATTGCACCGACCTGGGGGCCGTTGCCGTGGGTGACCACAACTTCGTGGCCTGCCCGGATCATCTTGACGATCTGGTCAACTGTTTTCTGTACGTTGTCCCGCTGTTCCGCTGCAGTGCCCTTCTGGCCTCTCTGCAGAATGGCGTTGCCTCCAAGGGCGACCAAAACTCTCATCTCTTTGAATTCCCCTCCTGAATGTTAATGGTAAACTGATATATTCTAAACTAAGCAGCTTAATTCAGCAAGTCAATGACAAAGGGTGGAAGAACAAAACTCGCCCGGTGGATATCGGACGTATAGTACCTCGTTCCCACGGGGGCAGGTCGAAGCGGGGCCGATGGATCGGCTGTCTTGGATCCCACGGTGTAGGTCCACATTCCGCTGGGGTAAGTGGGCATGGCCCCCCAGTACATCCTGACAATGGGGAAGACGGAGCTCATCTCCCGGAAGGCGTCCCGGACAACGTTCCTGTCAGTAAAGGGCGATTCTGTCTGGGCAACCACCATACCGTCCTTTTTCAGTGCGTTTTGGATGTCACGATAGAAGGGAGATTGGAAGAGTCCCGCGGCAAATTCCACGGGATCGGTGCTGTCCACGATGGCGACGTCGAATTCTTCTTTCGCTGCCTTGATGAATACCATGGCGTCCATGGCTTTTACGTCTGCCCTGGGGTCTTCAAGGGCAGCGCTGATGGTCGGGAGGAACCGTTTCGAGGCGTTGATCACTTCCTCGTCGATATCGATGAGAGTTGCTCTTTCCACGTTTTTGTGGCGGAGGACTTCCCGCAGGACGCCGCCGTCGCCGCCGCCTACGATGAGCACTCTCCTGGGATCCGGGTGAGAGGAGAGCGCCACGTGGGCCATCATCTCGGAATAGCAGAATTCGTCCCGTTCGGTGATCTGGATGGCTCCGTCGAGAATCATCATCCGGCCGTATTCTCCTGTTTCCACGAGCAGGATGTCCTGGTAGGGGCTTTTCACGTTCAGAAGCACGTCTGATACGCGAAGGCTCAGCTTCATGTCAGGGCTCTGTTCTTCGGTGACCCAGAGTTCGTTGAAGCGTTTCCGGCGGGTATCCATTGGGAATTCTCCTTTCTTCTGAAAGAGCGGAGGGAACAAGTCGTTCAACCTGTTCCCTCCGCTGGCTGATCATCGTTTAGTATAAGTATAGAATGTCCGGCTTCAATCTTCAAGCACATAGGCGCGGAGCGGAGGGAAGCCGTTGAAGCAGACAGAGGAATAGCTCTGCGTATAGGCTCCGGTGGTGAAGAAATAGAGCCGGTCTCCTTCCGCCAGCGAAGCGGGGAGGGCGTACTTTTCATTTTCGTACAGAATGTCCATGCTGTCGCAGGTGGGACCTGCCAGGATCGTCTCCTGGATGGGGCCCGTCTTTTCCGAGTAGATGGGGTACTTGATGGATTCGTCGAGCGTTTCGATAAGCCCCCCGAATTTTCCCGCGTCGAGGTAGACCCAGCTGTACTGGTTGGCCTCCGACTTTCTGGAGATGAGAACCACTTCCGTAACGAGGATTCCGGCGTCCCCGGCCATGAACCGCCCCGGTTCAAGAAGGATTTCCGGGAGGTCTTCTCCGAAATCCTCCGTGAGGAACCGGATGATCTCCGTTCCGTAGACGGAAGTCTCCTTCGTGGGAGAAATGTAGTTCGCCGGGAATCCGCCGCCGAGGTTCACCATTTTCAGCTCGATCCCTTCCGCCTTTGCGGCATCGAAAAGGTACTTGCATGTGGAAATGGCATTATCCCACTGGCCGATGTCCCGCTGCTGGGATCCCACGTGGAAGGAAATGCCGTAGGGAACCAGGCCGAGTTCCGGAGTCTGGAGGATGAGCCTGTAAATCGTGTCGGGATGTGCTCCGAACTTCCGGGAGAGGGGCCAGTCGGCACCGCTTCCGTCGGTGAGGATCCTGAAGAAGACCCTTGAACCGGGGGCGTTCTTCGCGATTTTTTGCAGATCGCTTTCAGAGTCCGTAGCGAAGAGGCGCACGCCCTTCGAATAGGCGTAGGCTATATCCTTCGCTTTTTTTATGGTGTTGCCGTAGCTGACCCTGTCAGGTGTGGCGCCGAGCGCCAGAATGTGGTCCAGTTCGTATACCGAGGCTATATCGAAGCAGCTTCCCTTGGCAACAAGCATCCGAACGACGGATTCGTTGGGGTTCGCCTTCACGGCATAATAAATCTTTGCAAAGGGCAGGGTGCTGATCAGTTCATCGTACTTCTGTTCGACCTTTTCGAGGTCAATTACGAGAAAGGGTGTTTCCTTATTTCCCGCAAACTTTTTGATGCGGTCGAATCGTTCCCTGGAAATATACCTTTCAAGGTCGAACTGGAACTCGTTTTCCACGTCTCTACCTCCTCATGAATTGTTTTCGGACCTGATGCAGTTTACGGCCTCGGGAAGAGAAATGCAATAGGGAAAGGAGAGGAAAAATCAGGGAATTTACGTATACTTTTGCTTCCTTTCATGGAGACGTTCCATGGTAGAATCAATTCTGTTCCGGCCTTTGAACTCACCGCCGCAAGGAGGCTCCTCCATGTTGTACGGAAAACGAAAATTCCCCCTCTGGGCAAAGCTGGCAGGTCTTGTCCTTCTGGTCGTTATCGGTTTTCTTACGGGCTATCTCGGCTATACCCTCTACCGCGATCTGACTGCCCCGCCCCCGGAAATGCCGGCGGAACCCCGTCCGGCCCAGGTTGCGGCCCCGCACCCTGAGCAGCCTGAGCCTTCCGGAACCCCAGCGGTTGTCCCGGCGCCGCAACAGCCGGTGCCTCCTCCCGTGCCTGGGAAAGTGAGGGGAGACCAGCTGTGGCTCCATGTCGTCAAGGGGGACTACCGGATGTACCTTTACCGGGGAAAAAACGTGGAGCGTATCTACAAGGTGGCCGTGGGTTTGAACGGTGGACAGAAGGAGCGTGTCGGCGACAGCAGGACCCCCACCGGGACCTTTTCTGTCCAGCAGATTCAAAAGGCTTCGTCCTGGACCTACGACTTCGGCGACGGGAACGGACCAACGAGGGGAGCCTACGGACCCTGGTTCATACGGTTGAAGACGCCGGGATGGTCGGGGATAGGAATCCACGGCACCCATGACCCGAACTCCATCGGCACCATGATAACCCAGGGCTGCGTACGGATGAGGAACCACGAACTGGAAGAACTGAAGAAGAGGGTTTTTGTCGGCATGAAAGTCGTCATTTCGGAATAGGAGCAGGTGTCATGAAATTTGTGAACATCGATCTTCAGGTGAACAAACGGGGCTTTCGCCGCTTCATTTCCTCCTGGCTGGTCAGGGATGAAGATAAAGACAGGACGTACCTTGTCGATACCGGTCCGGGAAGCACCTGGCCTCTTGTCCGCGATGCCGTTGAGCGGCACGGGGGAGGGCGGGTCGATGCCGTTCTTCTGACCCATGTGCATCTTGACCATGCCGGAGCGGTGCCTCTCGCCTTTCGGGAATACGGCGCTCCGGTGTCTGCGGCTCCGAAGGGAATCCCTCACCTTCTCGAGCCTGCGGCCCTGTGGAAGGGAAGCGTGGATACCCTCGGGGAAACGGCGTACCTTTACGGTGAACCGGAAGCCCTTCCCCGGGAAGCCCTTCTGGGGGATGAGGCTCTCCCGGCAGGATTCTCCGCCATCGAGACCCCGGGCCATGCTTCCCATCACCGCTGCTTTGTTCTCGACGAAGGCGAAATGGGAAAAACCCTTTTCGCCGGGGAAGCGGCGGGAATTTTCCTGGAAGGAGAGGAGCCTTTTCCTTACCTTCGTCCTGCCACGCCGCCCCGCTTCTTCCCCGAAGTGACCCTCGAGTCCATTGAACGGCTGATTCCTCTCGGCTGCAGAAGAATCTGCTACTCCCACTTCGGAGCGGCCGAAGGAGCAAAGGAAATGCTTTCCTTTGCCAGGGACCAGATCCTTTTCTGGAGGGACACTGTTGTTGAAATGTTCAGGAGGGGTGTCTCGCCCGAGGACGAGGAGGTGATCTTCATGGAACTGCTGGAACGGGACCCCTTTCTCGCCGCCTGGAGGAAAATGGAGCCCGACATCCGGGACAGGGAGCGGGAGTTCATCGGCAACAGCATACGGGGATTCGCCGGAGCCTACGGGCCGAAATAAATGGAACGGGGGAGCGATTCGGCTCCCCCATCTTTTTTTATTTTCTTCCTTCTTTTGTTCCCGCAATTCCGTTTCCTGCTTCGTATTCATACACAATGCCCTGAAAGGCTTCAGGAAGAACCCGGCTCGTGATCGTCAGGCAGTCCTCGTCGTATTCGATGGAGTGAAGCTTCAGTGGGAAGATAAATTTTCTCAGGTCGAGAAGGGGCTGGATCTGTTCCACCGCCTGATCTGTTATGAACTGGGGAACGTCGACCCGGTTGACCCTGAGGGTGTAGTCATGAAGCCAAACCTGTTGCATCTCCACGATCTTGAACCGGCTGAAGATTTCGATGAGAATGTTCAGCCGAAAGAGAACGGTCACGAGGTAGTTCCCCCTGGCGTAGATTCCGTCGGGGCGCATGTCCACCTGGAGGTTTTTCCAGTGATCGTCCTCGCCGAACTCTTTTGACAGAAGGTTGTCGTTGAGGTCCTTTTCAAGGATCCGGGCGAAAGCGTGAACGTTGAGAATTTCCCTGGCGTCCAGCCCTTTTTCCTGCCACTCCGCAGGGGGGTTCATCTGCACTCCCATGGCCCTGACCCGAAGTGAATCCATGCGTACGCCGCCGATGACGCATCCCGATATGTCAAGATAGATATCCCTGACATAGCCAGCAGCGTCCGGTTCTTCGTCGATGATCATGGTCATCCTCTCCGGGGTAAACTCTGAGGCGAAATGCCGGAGAAGGAGGTGCCCCCGGGGCTCTTCTCCTGCGATCGCGGGAGTTCCCCGGAAAAATAAAAAAATGGCCGTCACTGCAATCAGTATGATTCGAAGCTGATTTTTCGGTCTCATTCTGTACTGTCCTCCCTGGTGGTTAAATTACCCCGTTTTATCGATCGTTTCGATTTCCGCCATGAGACTTTCCCATTGTCCGTAAAGGGAATCGAGTTCTTTTGCGGCATCGTTTCTCATGATGAGCAGGTTCTGGACTTTTTCCGAATCGGCGAGAAACACCGGATCGGACAGAAGTCCGTCCCTTTCAGACTGCTGTTTTTCAAGGAGAGAAATCCGCTCTTCTATCGGCTCAAGTTTCTCCAGGACTTTTCTTTTCTTCCTGTACAGGAGGTTGCGTCTTTCCGCCTCGAGTCGCTTCCTGTCTTTTGCAGGATCTTCCGTTTCTTTTTGTTCCGCCCGCTTCTCTTCGGTTTCAGAAAAAAGGGCTTTCCTTTTTTCTATAAAATAGGAATAGTTTCCCCGATAGTCGAGGAGTTTCCCCGAGGCGATTTCCACCACCCTGGTCACCAAGTTGTCCAGGAAGTACCGGTCATGGGAGACGATGACCAGGGTGCCGTCGTATTCCAGGAGGGCTCTCTGGAAAAGGTCCTTGGTCTGCATATCGAGATGGTTCGTGGGTTCGTCGAGAACGAGGCAATTTGCCTCCTCCATCAGGAGCTTCAGCAGGGCAAGCCGGGATTTTTCTCCGCCCGAAAGCACGGAGACGGATTTGAAAATATCGTCGCCGCTGAAGAGAAAAGCCCCGAGGAGGTTGCGCTTGTCCTGGGCCGTCCAGGCGGGGTTGCGGCCGGAGAGTGTTTCCCACACGGTCCTGGAATAGTCCAGATTCTCCGATGACTGCTGGGAGAAAAAGGCGATCCGAACGTTGTGCCCTCTCCGCACCGTTCCCGATGAGAGTCCCTCCGTTCCGCTGAGGATCCGGGAAAGGGTGGATTTACCCGCTCCGTTGACCCCGACCAGGGCGATTTTTTCTCCCCTTTGGAGTGTCAGGGACGCGTCGGAAAAAACGGTGTGATTCCCGTATTTCTTTTCCCCCTTGTCAAGGACGATTACTTCGAGCCCGCTTCGGGCGCAGGGGGGAAAGCGGAAGGACACTCTCTTCGTGTCCTCCTCTATTTCAACCAGGCTCATTTTCTCGAGCCGCTTGATCCTGCTCTGTACGGATGACGCCTTCGAGGCCTTGTAGCGGAACCGCTCGATGAATTCTTCCATGCGGGAAATTTCTTCCTTCTGGAGGCGTTCCTGCCGTCGCAGTTCTTCAAGCCGCCTTTCCCGCTCGTCGAGGTACTCGGAGAAATTGCCCTGGTACAGGGTTATCTTCCCGAGAGAGAGTTCCGCGATGGATGTGCAGATTTTGTCGAGAAACCTCCGGTCGTGGGAGACGGCCACGATAGTCCCCCGAAAACCTGAAAGCCACCCTTCCAGCCACTCCATGCTCTCCGTGTCGAGGTGGTTCGTCGGTTCGTCAAGCAGCAGGATGTCCGGGCAGAGAAGAAGAAGGCCGGCAAGGTGGAGCCTCATTTTCCAGCCTCCGGAAAAGCACCCGGTGGTCCTGCCCATGTCGCCCTGGGAAAAACCCAGGCCAGACAGTATCTTTCCGGCCATGGCATCGAACGCATATCCGTCGAGGGATTCGAATCGTTTCACAAGAAGGTCGTGACGATTGAGTTCCCGTTCATGTTCAATGGAATCAGGGGGAAGTCCGGCCAGTTTTCCGGCGCAGGCCGCAAGCTCTTTCTCCACGGCCGCGAGGCCCGTTCTTGAACGCAGGAAGGAAAGAACGGGCACGTCGGGCAGTTCCACCAGGTCCTGGGGCAGATAGCCGATCCTGAGGCCTTTGGGGACAGTGACCGTTCCGGAGTCCACGGTTGTTTCCCCTGTCATGATCCGGAGCAGTGTTGTCTTCCCTGCGCCGTTGTTGCCCACAAGACCGGTTCGCGAACCCGGAAGGACGGTCCACGAAAGATCCTGGAAGAGGGATCGCTCTCCCAGCTGAATTCGAATGGTGGAAATTCGGATCACGAGCCCGCCTCCTTCCTTTTTTCTCCATGGACCTGATTATACGGTGATTTTTCCGGGGAAAAAAGAGGAAAAAACGGAATTCAATGGTATCATTTCTTCTTACGGATCACTCCGGCGGTTCACATTCCGCAAAAGAACACGGAGAAAAGAGGAGAGACAATGACGGAGCGGCATTCCGGAGAACGCAGTGAAGGGAGCGGAGAGGGGATGAAGAAAGCCCTCTCCTATCGTTGGGTTGTGTGGGGGGTCATGGTTTTCGCTTTCATGGTGGTCTTCTTTCATCGTTTCGCCGCGGCGGTGGTGAAGGACGATGTGACGAGAGACTTTTCCCTCAGCGCCACAGCTTTCGGGGCCATGGCCTCCATGTATTTCTACGCCTACATGATCATGCAGATACCGGTAGGCTTCCTCGCTGATTCGCTAGGAGCCAGGATCACGGTCTCCCTTGGAATGTTTCTTGCCGGAGCCGGATCGGTCATCTTCGGATTCGCTCCGTCCTCCCTCTGGCTTTTCCTTGGGAGATTCCTCGTCGGCATCGGCGTGTCCACCGTGTTTGTCTCCATCATGAAGATCCAGTCCCAGTGGTTCCGCGACAGGGAATTCGCCACCATTTCAGGAGCAACGACCCTGGTGGGGAACGCAGGGGGCATCTTCTCCCAGGGACCGCTGGCCCTTCTCATCTCCGTGGTTTCCTGGAGAGCTGGTTTTGTGGCCATAGGACTCCTGACCGTGGCGATAGCGGCTCTGTGTTTCCGGTTCATACGGAACAGGCCCCAGGATTTGGGGCTTCCACCGGTGAACGAAAGGGAAATTGCCAGGGCAAACCTCCGGCCGGAACCCTTTTCGGCAGTCAGGGGACTGAAGGATGTCCTCTCGGTCAGGGGCATCCTTCTCGCGACCTTTTTCTACCTTTTCAACCAGGCCGGGTTTTTCGCCCTCATCGGCACCTGGGGCATTCCCTGGCTGGTGAACGCCTACGGGCTTTCAGTCCAGGAAGCGTCATCCTACAGCGTGATCCTCATCTTCGGGATAATGGCGGGAGGTTTCATCACCGGCTGGATATCCGACCGCCTCGGAAGGAGAAAGGCTCCCATGCTCGTCAGCTCGCTGATCCACATGCTTTTGTGGGCTGTGATCCTTCTGTCGGAAAACGGAATGCCTCCCCTCGGGGCATTGAAGATCCTTTTTTTCTTTCTTGGCATTACGAATACGGCCTTTGTCCTCGCATGGTCGGTGGCCAAGGAGTTAACCTCCGAAAAATACACCGGGCTGGCCATTTCCATTCTCAATGCAGCCGGTTTTCTTTCCATTGCCGTCTGCACCTCCGTGATGGGGTGGGTTCTGGATCTCTTTCCGGACCTCACTCCTTCGGGGGCATACCGGATGGCCTTCATTCTCCCCCTCGTGTCGGCCGTTCTTTCCGCTTTTTCGGTTCTGTTCATCCCTGAAACCGGAGCGGCGAAAAAAAGGGGAAGGTAGGCGGAGACACTTGGGGAAAAGAATTAAGTTTCATCTAATGGAAAGGCTTTCTATTTAATGTCTTTTCACAGGAAAAAAAGGCTGGAGAAGAGAAAAAAGAGATGCAAACCGATACCTGAATGAAAAAAACCTTGACATCAATGAAAAAATCCTATATTGTTTGATCGTGGCCTAGGCCGCGAATTTAATAAAGTTTTAGGAGGCTGTCTTTGGATGAGTCAGGGAACAGTGAAGTGGTTTAACGATAGCAAGGGGTACGGTTTCATTACAACGGACGAGGGCAAGGACGTTTTCGTTCATTTCAGCGCCATTGTTGGCGATGGTTTCAAGACTCTCGCCGAAGGGCAGAAGGTCTCTTTCGACGTCGTTGACGGCGAAAAGGGTCCCCAGGCTGCGAACGTTCACAAGAGCTAATCCTTCCCTCGATATCATTAAAACCAAAGGGAAAAAAGACCGCCGGTTCTTCGGAACCGGCGGTCTTTTTGCTATCTGCTTCTGTATTCCGGTTTGCCCGGCCTTCGGGGCCGGGACGCGCCGGAAGGCCTTCCTCTCACCTGGTGAGCCTGGGGGGACGCGGGAAGGAGAAAATCTCGTCCCTTGCCCTCTTCCAGTAGACCGCATCGTTCCAGGCCGCGGCAGTCTTCTTCGAACCGGGAGAGGGCAACGGGAAGCAGTTCCACGAGGACATGGTCGTCCTTCATCCGTATGGCACCCACTTCCGAGCGGTCTACGTTCAGGGATGTGCACACCGCATGGAGAACCCTGCCCACATCCCATCCGTCGGCCAGCCCCTTGCTCAGGCGGAGCATTGTTCCCTTGGGGCCCCTTCCCTTAAGGCTTCGGACTCCCGGTGTCCGGTCCTTTTCGCCGGATAAGCGGCTCTTCCGACGAAGTTCCCGTTCCAGATCGGAGGAGAGGTTGTATCCGGCGGAACGCTTTGAAGACAGGGTCCAGAGCAGTCTGGCGACGAGACTTTTCGCACTGACCCTGGAAAGAAGGTCCTCGGCCCACAGGAGGTAGTCCTCGTCTTCTCCGGCTTCCTTCACCGTGAGAAGCTTTTCTTCGGCGATCTCTCTCTGGACTTTTGAAATGGCGTCAAGGTCGGGGACATTTTTCCATTCAACGGTCACCTTTGCCGAACCGAGCATATACTTGAATTTTTCCGCCTCCTGGGGGGAAAGAAGAAGGATGTCCGTCCCTTCCCGTCCGGCCCGGCCTGTCCGTCCGCTTCTGTGGACAAAGGTATCCCTGTCGTCGGGCAGTCCGATCTGGATGACGTGAGTCACTCCCTCAACGTCGAGGCCCCGGGCAGCGACGTTTGTCGCCACGAGAAGGGGAAGATGGCCGTTTTTGAAGGACCCGAGCACCGCGTTCCGCTCTCTCTGGGTCATTTCTCCATGGAGCGAGCCGGCACTGAATCCCTCCTCGGAAAGCCGCTGTGCTACCGACATGGTTTCAAGGCGGGTATGGCAGAAGATCAGCCCCCGCTTCGGCCGTTCCCACAGGAGAACGTTCACGAGACCTTCCATTTTGTGCCTGAACGGTACGAGATAAGCCCTGTGGACGATATCCTCGTGTTGTTCCCCGTCCTCCACAAGGGAGATGGACACGGGAGCGGTGAGGTATTTTTTCGAGAGCTCCCTGACTTCCCTTGGCATGGTGGCGGAGAAAAGCCATGTCCGTTCCCGCTGGGGAAGGGCGTCGAGAATTCCCTCGAGTTCATCCCGAAATCCCATATCGAGCATGTGATCCCCTTCGTCGAGGATTATGGAATGAATGCCGTCCGTTCTGAGGGTTCCCCTGTTCACGTGGTCCAGGGTCCTTCCGGGTGTGCCCACGACGATGACCGCACCGTCCTTGAGCGAGCGGATCTGGGTGGACATGTCGAGGCCTCCCACGAGGGTGGCAACCGATATGTCCATGTACCGCGAAAGCCATTCCGCCTCCCGGGCGGTTTGCTGGGCAAGTTCCCGGGTGGGGGAGAGTACGAGGATCCTGGGTGAGGACTGGGGAAGATCCATTCCCTGCAGAAGAGGCAGCAGGAAGGCCAGGGTTTTTCCGGAGCCTGTCTTGGCACGGACGATAAGGTCCTTTTCAAAGTCCTCAAGTGCCAGCACTTTTTCCTGGACGGGTGTAGGGATGGAAAAGCCTTTCTTTTGCAGTGCGAGAAGCAGTTCTTCACGCAGTTCGTAACTCGCGAAGCCGTTGTCGTTCATTAATTTCTGTTCCTCCTTGAGATTCGAAAGAAGGGAAGGGCAGCGACGCCTCCGTCTTTCGCCCTCAAAAAAGAGTGGACCCCGTTCCGGGGGTCCACTCAAGATCTTCCCTCCATTACATCGTATCTATTATCCGGAAGATTGATGATTTGTCAAGTTTTCCCAAAAAACCGTGACAGGGCTACCCCTTTTTCATCAGCCTCTGCCATGCGTGAAGCGCCAGGGCAATGCCGATGACGCCGTAGGCGATGAACACACGGAAATATTCGCCCACCTGGGCGCTCCCCATGATGTTCTTCCCAGCCAGGGGAGACACGATGAAAAGGGCATGGAAAAGTACCGTGCCCAGGAGAGCCTGGCCGATGGTTGCCTTCGAGACCGATGCGCCGCCGATTAGAAGTGCGGCCACTGCGAAGGTTCCGACCTGGACATGGGACCCGTACACCTGGACGTTCCCGATGTTCTGGAGGAAGATGAGCTGCCCCCAGGCCGCGAGAACGGTGGAGAAGATGACGGCGATGATCCTCACCCTGTCGACCTTGATCCCGGCTACCTCGGCGATATGCCTGTTCTGTCCCACGGCCCTGAAATCCTGGCCGAGTTTCGTCCTGAAGAGAAGGTAGACGGCCGCGCACAGGAGAGCCACGATGACAAGGGTGAGCACCGGGAAATTGATGTTGTTCAGGTACTTCAGAACGGGGGCGGTAATCCCCTTCATCCTGAACACGTAGAACTTGTCGATGGCATACTGCCAGATCTTGAGGTCGAGGGTATTCACGAAGCCGATTCCCGAAGGCAGGAGGAGCGCCTTGTCGGAAATCGGGATGATCCACCCGATGAAGATGAGGCATACGAGCTGGTAGAGTCCGTTGGCGAAGAAGCCGAGGATCAGCCCCGTGATCATTTCCTTTCCCTTGGCCTTGTTGAAGAGGATGCCGGTGAGCCACCCGAAAAGGACCGCGAAAGGAATTGACATAACGCATGCCAGAAAGAAACCCGTTATCCCGGTGAGATTGTAGACCACCGTGATGAAGGCGGCGAACTGGCCGGCCATGGCGCCGAGGACGATTCCGAAATTCAGGCCCATTCCCGCAAGCACGGGAATGATGAGAGAAATCACCAGGAAGGAATTCCGGGCGAGCCTTGTCATGAGGTCGTTGGCGAAGAACATCCAGGACAGCCCCGAATAATGGAAACCAATGGTGCAGAGAACAATGAACACTATGGGAACGATATTTTTCTGAAGGAGCCTCATCGGGCGTCACCTCCCACTTCTTTGCGGGTGAGGGCGTAGAGGATGATGCCGTTGCTAATGATGACTCTCATGATCTCGGAGATGTCGCTGTCCATGGCCACATTGGCCACCGGCAGGGCGATGACCAGGAGGCCGTTGAAGAGAAAAGTGCCGATGAGTGCCTGGGTGATAGTGGCCCGCTGAAGGGAGGCTCCGCCGATGAGGATGGCGGAGACGGAATAGAGGGCCATGTAGAGGGGCGCCTGGTAGAGCTGGATGAATCCGTAGCTCTGGGAGTAGATGACGATGCCCGCGGCGCCCATGGCGCAGGATACTATTGACGCGATCATGCGGTACTTGTTCACGTTGAGGCCCGATGCTTCGGCGAAGCGGGGATTGGAGCCCACCACCGACATGGCCAGCCCCGTCCTTGTCCTCATGAAAATCCACAATAAAACGCAGCACACCGCTGTCACTAAAAGCAGCCCCGTCGGGATGGTCACGCCATTGACCGTAAAACTGAGGAACCGGTCGAGGAGCTGTTCCATTCTACCATCGAGAACCACGGTGACCCTGAGGCCGTCACCTCCGTAAGGCCAGACCATTTCAGGGCTTTTGTAGGGAGCCATCAGCCAGAAAATGCACATGACCGACACGATGGAAAAGCCCATGTACGTACCCACGGTCAACTCCTGCCCCTTGACCCGGTTGAGAAGCAGGCCGTACAGCCAGCCAGCGACCGCCCCAAGCGGAATCGAGACGCCGATGGCGAAAAAGAGGGCGGTGAACCCCCGCAGGTCCAGTTCAATAGCCAGGGTTGCTCCGACAAGCCCGAAGATGATGCCGAAAGGAAGGCCGAAATTGGGTCCCGCTCCGGCCTGGATGGTGGGAATCATGGCAAGAACGAGGAGAGCGTTCATTCCGAACCTGGTAAGCATGGCGCTGAAGATCTGCCCCATGG
>JAGPEN010000015.1:0-3159 GCA_018057035.1 Aminivibrio sp.
ACCGGGTCGATGAAAACCTCAGGCTGCACCACAGGTATCTCGATCTCCGCAGGGAGAGGATGCAGCGCAACCTCAGAATCCGGCACAGGATTTCCATGTACACGAGGAACTTCCTCTCAGGAGAGGGGTTTCTCGAAATTGAGACTCCCATGCTGACCCTCTCCACCCCTGAAGGGGCTAGAGACTACCTTGTCCCGAGCCGGGTGAATCCGGGGACCTTCTATGCGTTGCCCCAATCGCCCCAGATTTTCAAGCAGATCCTTATGATCAGCGGGTTCGACCGCTATTTCCAGATAGTGAAATGCTTCCGGGACGAAGACCTTCGCGCCGACCGCCAGCCCGAGTTCACCCAGGTGGACATCGAAATGAGCTACCTCACTGAGGAAAACATTTACTCCCTCATGGAACGTTACATGAAGGGGCTCTTCAAGGAAATTCTGGATGTGGACATTCCCGTTCCCTTCCGCAGAATGCCCTACTGGGAGGCTATGGACCGCTTCGGAAGCGACAAGCCTGACCTCAGGATTCCCATTGAAATCGCCGACCTTGCCCCCGTTTTTTCCGGGGCCGGTTTTGAGCCCTTCCGGGTCATCCTTGCGGCCGGAGGATACGTCAGAGGCCTTCCTCTTCCGGGCGGCGCTTCTCTGTCGAGAAAGAACCTTTCCGACGTGGAAGAGAAGGCGAAAAAGCTCGGTGCCACTGGGCTTGCGGTTTTCCAGCTGAAAGACGGCGCCCTCAAAGGGCCCCTCGTGAAGTTTCTTGACCAAGGGCAGCAGGACCTCCTGGTACAAACATCCGGCCTCCCGGAGGGCGGCGCTCTCTTCGTCCTTGCGGGCAGTGACAGGAGGAATGTGTCGGAAATTCTCGGTTCCCTTCGCCTGGACCTCGCCAGGGACCACGGCCTTGTCGCTTCAGACCGCTGGGAGTTCCTCTGGGTCGTTGAATTTCCTCTCTTCGAGAAAGACGAAGATGCCGGGCGGTGGGCTGCGGTCCATCACCCCTTCACTTCCCCCATGGCGGAGGACATAGCCATCATGGACACGGATCCCGGCATGGTCAGATCCAGGGCCTACGACTGCGTTTTGAACGGGAACGAAGTCGGAGGGGGTTCCATCAGGATCCACGACCCCGCGGTCCAGGAAAAGGTCTTTTCCTGCCTTTCCTTTACCAGGGAAGATGCCCGGGCGCGGTTCGGCTTCCTTCTTGACGCTCTCGCTTCAGGGACGCCGCCCCACGGGGGCATAGCCCTCGGCCTCGACAGGCTGACCATGCTTCTCTGCGGCGCATCCTCCATACGGGACGTCATGGCCTTCCCGAAAACCCAGAAAGCCCAGTGCCTCATGTCGGGGGCCCCTTCCGCGGTCTCCCAGGATCAGCTTGATGAACTCAGGATCTGTTCTCTTTCGGAAGAGGAAAAATAAGGAAATAACCGCGGGCTCCCCTGAACAGGGGAGCCCGCAATCATACAAAGGAGGAGATGACGAATGGTCCGGCTTCGTTACCTCGGGCACGCGGCATTTGAACTGAAGGGAGAGGGGATGACCATCCTGGTGGATCCCTTCCTGAGCGGCAACCCGTCTGCGGCAGCGGCACCCGGTGAATTCAAGGCTGTGGATTTCATTTTCGTCACCCATGGCCACGGCGACCATCTTGGCGATACCATCGAGATAGCCTCCCGGACGGGAGCCACCGTTGCCGCCAACTTCGAGCTCTGCCACTACCTGGGAGGAAAGGGGCTGAAATGCCATCCCATGCACATCGGGGGAGCTTTCACCTTTCCTTTCGGCAGGGTGAAGATGACGCCCGCCCTTCACGGTTCGGACATAACGGAAGGGGACCACCTCATTCCGGGAGGCAGTCCGTGCGGCTTTCTTTTCGACATGGAGGGAGTGAAAATCTACCACGCCGGAGACACGGGACTGACCATGGACATGCAGCTTCTCGCCCTGGAAGGGGTGAAGGCGGCCCTGCTGCCCATAGGGGGAAACTTCGTCATGGACGTGAAGGATGCTGCCCGGGCCGTTGGATTCATCCATCCGGAAATTGCCGTTCCCATCCACTACGACACGTTTCCCGTGATCAAAGCGGAACCCGGAGAATTCTCCCGTTTGGTGGGAAGCCTGGCAAAAGTGGTGGTCATGAAGCCCGGAGAGTGGCTGGAACTGGCCTGAGTCGAAGGAGGCATAAATGAGGGAGAGGAACGCCCGGCGTTCCTCTCCCTCATATCTTCAGTACCGCAAGCCGTATGCCGGATAATAGATCCTTTCGTCGTGAAGGCCCATTTCCTGGTCCTGCAGGGCGGCGCGCACCTTTTCGCCCAGGTTGACACAGAGGACCGACGTGAGAATGTGGACGAGAAAAACAGGGCCCACGATGCTGCTGCCGAAGGTGGGGCTCGTGTCGCTTACGAAAAACGAAAGGTCGGAGAGCTGGCAGACCGGAGCCGCCGGGCTGTCGGTGATGGTAATGACCGTCGCGCCGTTGGCTGCGATTTTCTCTATGGATTCCATCACCTCGATGACATAGCTCGGCAGTTCGCACACCACCACTATGTCGCCCTTCGCCACCGTTCTGGCCTGTTCGATCAGGGCCACGGAGCCCCTTTTCATCAGAGAGCTCCGGATGCCCATCTCCATGAGGCGGGTGTACAGAGATTCGGCGACGATGGAGGAGATGCCCCAGCCCATGCAGTAGACCATGTTCGCCTGGCGGACCATTTCACAGAATTTCACTATGTTCTGGGGTTTGAGCTGGTTCCATGTGTCGTCCAGGTTCGCATGTTCCATTCGGAGGATTTCCTCGGGAAGGTCCTGGCGGTTTTTCATGATCTTGCTCAGAAGAGCGGTGGGGTTGACGTGCTCGAGGACTGAATTCTGGAGAGCGTCCTTCAGATCGGCATACCCTTCGAAACCGACCATCCTTGAAACACGGACAAGCTGGGCCTTTGAAACATCGAGCTTTTCGGCCACTTCGCCTATGGAAAGAAATGCCGCCTCCCTGGTGTTGGATAGAAGATATTCCACAACGCGCCGGGCCTTGTTCGGCATCCGCTCCATTTTTTCCCGCAGCATGGCCTGAAGCTGTGCACTGTCCATAAGACACCTCCGAAACCGGATAATAGTCCAGGAATTATATGGAGATTTAAGTTTATTCCCAAGA
>JAGPEN010000015.1:3259-8775 GCA_018057035.1 Aminivibrio sp.
GGCCTTGTTCGGCATCCGCTCCATTTTTTCCCGCAGCATGGCCTGAAGCTGTGCACTGTCCATAAGACACCTCCGAAACCGGATAATAGTCCAGGAATTATATGGAGATTTAAGTTTATTCCCAAGAGAGGCTTCCGTCAATTCCTCTTTCGGTGGGGGCCTTCCCGTTTGTTTCGGTATCCCCGGTGAAGACGACCCGGCGGGCAGTTTCTTCCGGTGAAAGACCCGCCAGACCGGCGAGGAGACGCAGGCCGTACCGCCGGTGCCCTGTCAGGAGGGACATCGTTCTTTGGGGAACCTGCCACGGCCCAGAGGAAGCCCCGGCTGCAAGAGTAAGGGCCAGTCCGGCGGACCGGGCGAGTTCCCCGAAAGCCGGGTGATGGGGGCCCGCCACGATGGACCGGCCGAGGGCCGCTGATTCCTGAAGCCCCACACGCTGGACAGGGATGCCCAGCTCCCGGGCAAGGACAAGGAGCCTGCCGGACCAGAGGGCTGCCGCATCGACGTCCAGGGGGACATAGTTTCCATTTAGATACAGCTCTTCCAGGGGAGTGTTTCTAAGAACGAGGCACGGGTAAATGCGGAGAGTCAGGCGGCGGGTTTTCCGTACTTCTCCCAGGCGGCGGAGGTCGTCAAAGGAGCTCTCCTCCGATTGGCCCGGAAGACCGATCATCATCTGGGCTCCACCGTGAAATCCGGCATCCAGCACAATCTCCAGCGCGGAAAGGGCTTCCGCTCCGGAATAGCCCCGGTTGCACACCGAAAGCACCTGATCGTCCAGGGAAGAAATACCCAGCTCGATCATGGAAACCGGGTAGGATGAAAGCAAAGCGAGAACTGAGGGAGAAAGGCATTCCGGATGGGTGGAAAGCCGGACGGTACTCCCCCTGGGGGCCTTCAGCACACCATCGAGGTACGCCTTCTGCCGGTCGGGCTGGAGGCAGGTGAAACTGCCTCCGAAGAAGCAGATTTCCACCGGTTCGGTCGCTGATGCCGCAGCCGCTTTCACATCTTTCGGGGATGGAATGCGGAACGTCCCTGTAATCTCCCCCTGGTGGCAGTAGATGCACCGCCGCGGGCAGCTCTGCATGGCAAGGAAAAAGGGAAGGCGCTTCATCGTTGTATTCCTAGACAGTGGATTCTTTCCAGCACGTTTCCCATTCCTTGAGTGTTGCCGCCCACGCGAAAAGGTCCGCCTGCCGTTCGAAGCTTGAAAGGGGGGTGGCCGTTCTTTCCCAGAAAGCCTCTCCCTTCCTGTGTTCGAGAAGATGGAAAAGCTCATGGAAAAGGGCGAATCTCTTCCACCGCTCCGGCAGCAGGCGGTTGATGAAAATACCGGCTCTTCGTCCCCTCACGATGTGAAAACCCCATGTTTCTCCGGGGAGGAGCGGGTATTCAAGGTCAATTTGTTTCCCCGTCCGATCTTCAGCCATGGCGAGAAGGCTAAATTCGTCAAGCCCCGTCCATTCAGCGGCGGCTTGGGATGCCCATTCCGGAATATGTTCCGGCGGTTCGGGAAAATGGAAGGCCTGCGTTGTATTCATGCGGGGATCAGACGATGCCGTCCGCCCTGTCCTCTTCTTCCCATCGGGAAATTGCGGCGTCAATGAGGCTTTGGACGAATTTGAGCTCTCTTGGCTTGAGTTTCTTGCTTCGATACCAGACCTCCACCTCGGGGCTCACCTGGAGTACTTCTTCAAGCTGGAGGCGGCCGGACGGAGATGAGGAAACCGTTTTCACCAGGTCCTGCACCTCCACGCCGAGAGCTTCCGCAAGGCGGTTCAGAAGCTTCATGGAGGGCATTCTCCTGTTGCTCTCGAGGGCCTGGATGTAGATTCTGCTGACTTCCGTTCTGTCCGCTAGGGCCTGCTGGGTGAGGCCAAGGGCCTTGCGAAGTGTTCTGATCCTCATACCGAGGCTCATGGCGATTCCACCTCCGATGGAGTGTTTTCTCAGGATAAATATTATTATAGCAATGATTACAATATGTTCAAGAAAAACATTCAGTAAAAAAATCATATACCCCCTTGAACTCCTTTCCCGTTCAGAATATATTAAGGGTGGGGAAGAAACAAAGGGAAATTGAACATATTTTGTGGGGAGGTATCAGCGTTGGATTTTCGTGAACTTCAGAGTCTCGTGGAAGTAATGGAAAAGGGAAGCATTTCCGCTGCGGCTGCTTCTCTGGGAATATCCCAGCCTGCCGTAAGCAAGCACATTGCAAAGCTCGAGCGGGAAATGGGGGTCAAGATTTTCGCCCGGGGGCAAAAATGCTCCAATCTTACCGTAGAGGGCGAGGTTCTCTACAAATTTGCCCGGAAGACCATTTCCCAGCTTGCCGACATTAAGAGAGACTTCTCCGATATCGCCGATGATGTCTCCGGCATCGTGAGGATAAGCGCCAGTTCCATTCCGGGAGATTTCATACTTCCCGGCCTTCTCGTGGAATTCCGAAAACTCTATCCGAATATCGAGGTTGAAGTCCGTATTTCCGATTCACGGGAAGCCATCGAAAAAATGGTGACGAGAGAATCGGATATCTCCATTACTGGCCACGGGCGCCATGCGTCCGGTTTCAACACCGTTCCCTTTGCCAGGGACGAGCTGGTTCTCCTGGTCAGGGAAGACCATCCGTTTGCGGGCAGGGAAAACGTTACCCTGAGGGATCTCGAGAACATGGATCTCGTGGGACGGGTGACCGGCTCTTCTACCTCCCGTATTTGGGAAGATGCCTTCAAGGCTCATACAGGAAAGGGAAAACACGTCTATCTCAAGTTCGGCCACGTGAGCGCTGTTGTGGAGGCCGTGAAGAAAGGGGCGGAGGGTGCGGTCATCTCCCGCCTGGCAGGCGCCGGTGAAATGGAAGGGCTTGTGATGATTCCCTTCCGGCCCTCTCTCATGAGGACCTTTTCCATCACCTACGGAACTATGACCACCAAGGCCATGGAAATGCTTCTCGACTTTCTTCTGCAAAGGAAAATGATCGGGGATGACGAATAACGCTCCGGAGGGATCCCCGGATCTTCTCCATCCTTCCTGGGATCCCGTTGAAAACGTGCGGGCCTTTCTTCGGGAAAGGGGATATCCCGATTCCATCACTTTTTCGGAAGAAACGATTTTTACCGTTGACGATGCATCTCGGGCAGTCGGCGCACCGCCCGCACATATTCTGAAAAGTCTCGTTTTCCTTGTGGACGAAGAACCCCTTCTTGTCCTCATGTCCGGAATCAACAAGGTCGATGTCAAGAAGGTGCGTTCCGCCTGCAGCGCAAAAAAAGTCCGGATGGCCGAACCTGAGTATGTCTACCGCTGGTCGGGCTTCCAAGTGGGAGGAGTCCCTCCCGTGGGTTACCCCGAGGCGATTCCCGCCCTCCTGGACGAGGACCTTTTCCTCTACCCCGTGGTTTGGGCAGCGGCAGGAAGCGATCACGCATTCTTCCCCGTTTCACCCGAGGACCTTCAGAAAATGACCGGAGGCAGAAAATGCCCCGTCCGGAAATAAAAGCGGAAGGCCCGTTTTCGGGCCTTCCGCTTTACAGTCTTTTTTCCGGTGCAAGGGCCTCAAAGGCTCCGTCAAAAGCTCTTCCGAGCAGTACCGTCGAGAGAGGCTTGAGAAAAATCTCCGCGTTGTTGAAGACAATGGCCTGAAGGATATGCCCGGAAATCGCCCCATGATCGGGTTTGTTGAAAACTCCGTGGAGATGGGGGTAAAGGGATCCTCCCCTATAGCTGACGTTTCCGCTGAGGGATGCCAGTTCCATGATGTCCTTCACGGTCTCCGTGTTGTAGTCCCGGCCGTTGTACCACCCGAAGGTAACGGAGGAGACCATTCCTGCTGCGCTGACGATTACTGCGGAATCCACATCGCATGTCCGGCACACGTGGGCTATGGAGTCTCCGAGATCATCCCCTTCAGAAAGACGCAACGCGATCATTTCGTCAGTGGCGGCATATTTCACAGCCTATTCCCCCTTTCGGATCTTGGACTGCGATTACTTGCTTCACATCCATTGGGCACGGGATATTGCGCAAATATTCTACCACTATACCGGTTTTCTTCCAACTGTTTTCTTGGGCCATGAAAAAAGAGAGGACGCCTCCGGCGAACTCCGGAAGCATCCCCTCCTTCAGGTTGATGGGGAAAAGAGCTATTCCTCCAGCAGATAGGACTGCAGTTCCTGCAGAGAAAGGCCCGAACCAAGGGCAACGGCGAGTTTCAGCCGTGCCTGGATCGGCCTGAGTCCCCCTCCGTCGAGTACCCCGATTTCCAGGAGCCGGGCCATGTTTCCTTCAAAGGTGTAGGGCATTCCCCTTGTATGGCCTTTGGGGCAGCGGGAAGTGATCACCACCGGGATGTTGTCTTTTACGAGCTTTTTGATGTGGGGGATCCATGAAGGAGGGACATTTCCGTTTCCGAAACCTCCAATGACCAGCCCATCGAGCTCCCTTTTCTCGTCGGAGGCGAGAAATTCCACCATTTTGTCATTTGCGCCGAGGGATGCGTAAAGCAGTTCCACGTCCCTCGCGGGGCTGCCTTTTTCTTCGAGGACCTTGGCGCGGCGCTTCTGTCTCAGTATGTCCACCCTGTCGCCGATAAACTGGGCAACGGGGCCCCTGTCGGGAGCGGAAAAGGAATTTTTCCGCTGGCTCGCGTCCTCCGTTATTTCCGATGCAGCGAAAATCTGGTCCTGAAGGCAGACGAGGACACCCATTCCCCAGCATTCCCTGGAAAGGGATGCCAGGACCGACTGGTACAGGTTGATGGACGCCTCGGATCCCCTGCTGTCGGAAGGCAGGCTCGCGGCAGTGAAGATGACCGGCTGGGGGTAGGCCCAATAGAGGTCCGTGAGATAGGCCATTTCCTCGAGGGTGTCGCTTCCGCAGGTGACCACGATTCCATCGGCTCCTTCGACGACGGTTTTCGAGAGAATCTGGACCAGGTCCGCCGTCATGCGGATGGTATAATGGCTGCTCGGCTGGCGGCTCCAGTCAACGACGAAAACCTTCCCGGCCAGTTCGGTGGGAATCCATGACAGCATTTCCTCGGCGGTGACCGTCGGCTGGCACGAGTTCGTCTGGGGATTGAATTTCATCCCGATCTGCCCGCCTGCGAGAACCAGCGCTACTTTTCCCCGGTTGGACATGTTTTTTCCTCCTCCCCGAACTTCACTATCCGGGCAAGTTTAACACTAAACGGCTGCAAAAAGCACACGCGGCGGAAGGGGGCTTTCCCGCTCCCCTTAGAACCCGAGATCTTCCCCCACAAGGATGACATGTGTTTTTCTGCCGCCCGTAGCCCGCTCAAGAATGAGAAGCGCCTTGCATACCCTTTCCTCGGAAGAGCAGTTCACGCAGTAGCCGGTTTTCGTGCAGGGGGTTTGAAGTCCGAGCCGGAGAGCGTTGGGGGGAGTCGCGGTATTCCTGGTCCGGGAGATGGCCTCGTCAATGTCGGCGGTAACCTTGTTCATCCCTATGACGAAGATAAGCGTGTTTTTCCCCCAGGCCATGCCGCTGAC
>JAGPEN010000016.1 GCA_018057035.1 Aminivibrio sp.
CACGGGGCCGGCGGCGACAGCCAGGTCCCCGCCGAGCTTGACGTTGTTTCCCTTGAAACCGTCCAGTCCTCTGTCGTTGGTAATGACCAGCACAAGGGCGATCGATTGGGCTCCTATCTGGAGGCCCCAGGAAGCCCCGGCAACAGTGGCGAAGGAAGGGCCGTACCATTTTTTCGTCGCAGGATCCCTCCTGAGGACGAGGCCTTCTCCATACTGGCCGCCGAAAACCAGCCCGGCCTTGATGACCGAAGGAAAAACGGCAACCCCTTTCGCCTGTTCCAGAAGCTCGCCCATGGTTTCGGCATCCTTCTGCTGTGCCATTTCCTTGAGGATTCTTATGGAATCCTCAATTCTTCCTGCCGGAGTGGAAGCCTCACTGAGAGAAGGCGCCCAGAGGAACAGGACGGAACACAGAAAGAGTGCCACGATCCCTTTTCTTCGCACATCAATCCCCTCCATTCCAGAAATCTGTGAAAAGGACTTTAGCACAAAAAGGCTCGTCCCGACAGGGGAAATTGCCGTTCCTGCTCCTGACCTTCCGGCGGATTTCCCCCCCGGCGCGGAAATCGCTGCCCCTGGAAAAAAGTTGGGGAGGGGAGGGCATTTGACTCTCTTCATGCCATGGGATACACTTCCAAACGGATATTAAGCCCCCCGACAAACGGAGGAAAACAAACAATGGACGCTTTGGAGCGCATAGAAGAACTTCTTGATGAGGCCTATTCAACGGACGACACCGGGGAGATGGAGCGCCTCGCCAGGGAAGTGCTCGAACTGGATGAAAATAACGTGGAAGCCCTCATACTGTTGGCTGATACACTTGAGTATTCCCAGGAAAAAATCGCAGTACTTGAGCAAGCCAGGAACGCTCTTGCCGAAGAGATGGAAAATATACGCCTCGTCTCGGGCGAAAGCCTGCTCGAAGACGACTCGGGAATGCTGTATATCGCGGTAATGCAGCGCCTTGGATTCGCCCTGTTTTCCGAGGGAAAAAATGAGGAGGCCCTTGCCATAGCGCGGGAGATCGACCGGTATGACCCGGAAAGGGAAACCCTCGGCAGGACCCTCCTGTATCGGGTGCTCCTTGAGATGGGAAAAGATGCGGAAATACTCGAGGAGACCCTCCGGGAAAAAGAAGCAAGCCCCGCCATGGCCCACAGCAAGGCCATCGCGTCATTCCGGCTTTCAGGTGCCGGGCGGACGTCCTACCGGGCCCTCTGGGAAGCTTTTGCCGCCGGGCCTGACATACCCTTTTATATTTTGGGATATTTCGACGAGCCTGAAGACGGAACGGAAGAAGAAGAGGAGGAATACAATTTCGCCCTTCTTTTTGAAGATATCTGGTCTTCCGAAAACGAACTGATCAAATGGCTCACCAGGGGAACAATTCTCCTCGGACTCACGGCGTCTCTTTTCCCGCGGGAAACGGCGGACAAGATGCTGATCCTCGCGGATGCCCTCGACATCGCCGACCATTCCGAAGAAGCCATGGTCAAGGCGGAAAGCAGGGAAGGCTGGGGAGTGCTTTCACGGGAAGAACGTATCGCCGCAGCCCTGAAAATCATTTCCGAGGGAACATACCTTCCGTTGATTGAATGATACTGTAAGGGGTATGTCTATGACGTGCTTTTTTAAATTGCAGCTT
The DNA here is from genome assembly GCA_018057035.1 of Aminivibrio sp. The sequence goes on from JAGPEN010000016.1 coordinate 1,646, forward strand.
TCTCTATTCAATATTTGTCGGAAAAAAGCTGTAATGATATCCTATGCGTATGTAATAGGTTGATTTTTTGTCACTTTTTTTAAACATGAATAAAAAATTGTGTTTCCCCCGGAGTTATTTTTCCCCTTCAGGCTTCGCCTGATTTGGAAAACGAAAAGTCGTTTTGTTCTGTATTTATAATGTTATTAATTTCACATATGAGTGGAGGTCGGGCAATGGTTGTCGAAACACAGCAGGACGCGCGGTCTTTGGTGCGGGAGATTACTGCGCCGTGGAAAGGGAAGCATGGCGGTGTCATCCCCGTTCTGCAGGAGACGCAAAAACAGATCGGGTACCTTTCCCGCGAGGCAATGGAAGCTATCTCCGAAGAACTTTCGGTGCCTCTTGCGGAGCTTTATGGAGTGGCCACGTTTTACGCCCAGTTCCATCTGAAGCCCAGGGGGCGGCATATCATCAGGGTCTGCAGGGGAACCGCCTGCCATGTGCGCGGAAGCGCAAAGATAATGGAAAAGATTATGAGCATGCTCGGCATTGCTGAGAACGGAACCACGGACGATCTCCGCTTCACCCTTGAACCTGTGGCATGCCTTGGCTGCTGTGGCCTTGCCCCGGTCGTCATGATTGACGAAGATACCCATGGGAGGCTCACCGCCGACCAGGAAAAGCTCCAGGCTTTTCTCGACGATTATTCCTGATCATGCTCGAAGACCTTTCCCACCATATCCTCGACATCGCAGAAAACGGAGTGAACGCCGGAGCCGACGAAATTTCCATTGAAATAGACGATTCCGGTGACAGACTTCTTTTTTCCGTCAGTGACAATGGACGGGGCATGACTGAAGAGACTGTCAAAGCCGTAGTGAACCCTTTCTACACAACGAGGACGGAGCGAAGGGTAGGACTTGGTCTTCCTTTTCTCAAGCAGCTTTCGGAACTGTGCGGAGGGGATTTTTCAGTTTCCTCCGAACCCGGAAGAGGAACGCACGTGACGGCATCTTTTCTGAAGACATCCATTGATTTGCCGCCTCTCGGTGACGTTCCCTCCACTCTTATGACTCTTTTCATCGGGAATCCCGGAATCTCGTGGAAATATACCCACAGCCGGAACGGGAAGGATTTCTCAGTGGACAGCAAGGAGCTCAGCGAAGCCCTCGGTGGAGAAAATGCCTTTCTTGAGCCTGCGCTCGCCCTTGGAGTCAAGGAGTATATCGAAACAAACATTGACGAACTATACGAATAGCCTGGAAATACCATTCTGATCACAGGGGTGAAATGAATGACTGACAAAAAGATCCGTAGCCTCGATGACCTCAGGAAACTCAAGGAGAGAACCGGAGACCTCACGTCCGCCCGTTCAGAAGATGACAAGGTAAAGATCATCATCGGGATGGGGACGTGCGGCATCGCCGCAGGGGCGCGGGAAATCATGAACGCCGTCCTGAAGGAACTCGAGACGAGAAAACTCCACAATGTAGCGGTGGAAACGACCGGCTGCATCGGCATGTGCCAGAACGAACCGCTCCTTGACGTGATCCGTCCGGGCGAACCGAGAATCACCTATTGTCTCGTGACGCCGGCGGATGTGACCCGGATAGTGTCTGAACACGTGGTGAACGGTCGCATAGTCCAGGACAAGCTCTTCGGCAGGGCTGACTAAGGCGGGGAGGGGAAAACAATGGCTTTATACAGAGCACACGTTCTCATCTGCCACGGGACAGGATGCGCTTCGGGCGGCTCGCCGAAGGTACTGGAAACCTTCCGTGAAGAGCTTGAAAAGAAGAATCTCGACAAGGAAGTTCTTGTCATCGCCACCGGCTGCCACGGAATGTGCGAGTTCGGTCCCATCGTCGTCGTCTACCCGGAAGGGACATTCTACTCGCAGGTCAAGCCCGCAGACGTGGCGGAAATCGTGGAGGAGCATCTCTACAAGGGACGCATAGTCAACAGGCTTCTCTACAAGGAACCCATTTCAGCCCAGAAAGTCTGCCATTACAAGGAAATCCCCTTCTACGGCAAGCAGCATCGCATCGTCCTCAGCAACTGCGGCTACATCAACCCGGACAACATCGACGAGTACATTTCCAGGGACGGATACCAGGCTCTGGGCAAGTGCCTCACGGAGCTGTCGCCGGCCGCCGTCATCGATGAAATGAAAAAATCCGGACTTCGCGGACGGGGCGGCGGCGGATTCCCGACCGGCCTCAAATGGAGTTTCTGCGCCGCAACCCCGGGAACGAAAAAGTATGTCATCTGCAATGCGGACGAAGGCGACCCCGGCGCATTCATGGACCGGTCAATTCTTGAAGGAGATCCCCACGCCGTCATCGAGGGCATGATGATCGGCGCTTTCGCCATGGGGGCGGACGAGGGATACATTTACTGCCGGGCCGAGTACCCCCTGGCAATCAAGAGGCTCCAGACGGCCATCAAACAGGCCATGGAATACGGCCTCCTGGGCGACAATGTTCTGGGAACCGACTTCAGTTTCCACCTTCACATCAAGGAAGGCGCGGGCGCATTCGTGTGCGGCGAGGAAACGGCCCTCATGGCCTCCATCGAGGGGCAGAGGGGAATGCCTCGTCCCCGGCCTCCCTTCCCCGCCGTAAAAGGCCTCTGGGGCAAGCCCACGAACATCAACAACGTGGAGACCTGGGCGAACGTGCCTCGAATCATGCGTCAGGGTGCGGAATGCTTCGCCGCCATGGGAACCGAAAAATCCAAGGGCACAAAGGTGTTCGCCCTCACGGGAAAAGTTAAGAACACCGGGCTTGTCGAAGTTCCCATGGGCATCACCATCAGGGAGATCGTCTACGAGATCGGCGGCGGCATCATCGGGGACAAGAAGTTCAAGGCGGTCCAGATCGGCGGCCCCTCGGGCGGATGCCTTGTGGATGAGCACCTCGACCTCCCCGTGGATTACGAGTCTCTCACGGCCGCGGGAGCCATCATGGGGTCCGGCGGCCTCGTTGTCCTAGACGAATCGAACTGCATGGTGGACACGGCGAAGTTCTTCCTTGAGTTCACCCAGAGGGAATCCTGCGGGAAATGCGTTCCCTGCCGTGAAGGGACCAAGAAGATGCTCGATATCCTGAACAGGATCACCGCGGGCAACGGGAAACCGGAAGATCTCGACACTCTGCAGTATCTCGGCGAGCAGATCAAGGCAACGTCCCTCTGCGCCCTGGGCGGCACCGCCCCCAACCCTGTGCTGACGACACTGAAGTACTTCCGGCACGAGTACGAAGCCCACATCAACGAAAAACGGTGCCCAGCCGGAGCGTGCCAGAGCCTTCTCCGGTACACTATCGACCCGGAGAAGTGCATCGGATGCACCAAGTGCGCACGGAACTGCCCTGTGAGCTGCATTTCCGGCAAGGTGAAAGAAGCCCACGTTATCGACCAGGAAAAATGCATCAAGTGCGGAGCCTGCATGGCAAACTGCCCCGTGGGCGCGATTTCCAAAGGGTAACTCTACTAGAGGAGTTGATCTTATAATGGAAAGAATACAGGCGATCATCAACGGCAAAGAGATAACCGCCGAACCGGGAATGACCATCCTGCAGGCGGCGAGGGCGAACGGGATCCATATCCCGACCCTCTGCGACCATCCTGCGATCTCGCCGTTCGGCGCATGCCGGATATGTCTCGTGGAAGCGGAGAAGAACCCCAAGCTTCTCCCCTCCTGCACAACACCGATTACCGCCGGCATGGTGGTCCACACGAACACCCCGAAAGTAATCGAAGCCCGGAAGGCTGTAATGGAGCTTATCCTGGTCCGCCATCCCCTGGAGTGCTTCTCCTGCCCAAGCAACGGGAAGTGCGAACTCCAGGACGCGGCCTACGAACTGGGCATCAAGGAGTCCCGGTACGCCGATCCCGGCGATACGAACACCTCTCATGCCTTTGAGGACGCCAATCCCTTCTACGTACGGGACCTCAACAAGTGCATTCTCTGCGGGCGGTGCGTGCGGGCCTGCGAAGAGCAGGCCCAGTACCACGCCATCGACTTCCAGGGACGGGGCATCAAGACATCCATCCAGCCTCCGGTGGGTTCCCCCATCGAGGACTCCGACTGCGTCTTCTGCGGCCAGTGCGTGCAGGTCTGCCCTGTGGGTGCTCTCTCCGAGAAGACATCCCTCGGCATGGGGCGGCCCTGGGACATCGAAAAGGTGAAGACTGTCTGCTCCTACTGCGGTGTCGGCTGCGAAGTGGAAATCAACGTCAACAGGAAGACCGGAAAAATAGCGAACGTGACAACCAATTACTCCAGCCCTACGGCCCTGAACAAGGGCAGGTCCTGCGTCAAGGGACGGTTCGCCTGGCAGTTCGTCAACAGCGAGGACCGGCTTACGACACCCCTTATCCGCGAAGGAGACACCTTCCGGAAGGCCTCATGGGACGAGGCCCTCTCCCTGGTGGCGGAGAAACTCGGCGGCATAAAGGAGAAACACGGCGGCGACGCTCTCGGCTTCTTCTCATCCGCCCGGTGCACCAACGAGGAGAACTACCTCATGCAGCGCCTCGCGAGGGAGGTGATGGGCACCAATAACGTCGACCACTGTGCCCATCTGTGACACAGCGCCACAGTTGCGGGTCTCGGCGAGACCCTCGGAAGCGGCGCCATGACCAACGATTACGAGTCCATCAAGTCGGCCGACACCATTCTCATCATCGGCTCGAACACCACAGAAAACCATCCCGTCATCGGCTCCTTCATCAAGGAACAGAAGCGGAAGGGGAAATGCACCCTCATCGTGTGCGATCCCCGGAAGATCGAAATGGCGAAATACGCCGACGTCTACATCCGGCAGAAGAGCGGTTCGGATGTGGCGCTCCTCAACGGACTGATGCACGTGATCATCCGTGAGAACCTTCATGCCGCGGAGTTCGTCGAAAAGAACGCGAACAACTTCGAGAAGCTCAGGGAGACCGTGGCGCGGTACACTCCCGAGTACGTTTCGGAAATCACCGGCGTCGCGCCTGAACTCATCGAAGATGCAGCACGGGCATACGCCAAGGGGCCGAATTCCGCCATCTTCTACACCATGGGAATCACCCAGCACGTGACGGGGACGAACAACGTCCGGTCCGTGGCGAACCTGGCCCTTCTCTGCGGCATGCTGGGACGGCCCGGCACGGGAGTGAACCCCCTCCGGGGACAGAACAACGTTCAGGGCGCCTGCGACATGGGCTGCCTTCCCGACGTCATTCCCGGATACCAGAAGGTAGCCCTTCCGGCGACGAGGCAGAAGGCGAAGGATGTCTGGGGTGCCGATATCCCGGCAACTCCCGGCCTTTCTGTGGTCGAGATGATGGAAGCCGCCGGTGAAGGAAAAATCAAGGGCATGTACATCATGGGTGAAAACTCCATGGTGACGGAACCCGATTCCGACCATGTCCGCCATTCACTGAAGAATCTTGAGTTCCTAGTCGTCCAGGATATTTTCCTCACCGAAACCGCAGAGCTGGCCCACGTCGTGCTTCCCGCCTCCAGCTGGGGGGAGAAGGACGGAACCTTCACCAATACCTGCAGGGCTGTCCAGCGGGTGCGAAAAGCGGTTGATTCACCTGGTGAGGCCAGGCCTGACTGGGAAATTCTTCTGGCGGTGGGAAAACGGATGGGAGCTCCGTGGGCCGATATGTCTTCCCCGGAGACCATCTTCGAGGCCATTGCAAAGATCACGCCAAGCTATGCCGGCATTTCCTACGGACGCCTTGAAGGCGGCCCGCTCAGCTGGCCCTGCCCTGCCTGCGACCACCCGGGCACGCCGGTTCTCTACACTGCCGGTTTCCCGAGAGGCAAGGCTGACTTCTCACCCTGCGAATGGCAGGCTCCCCATGAGTGGCCGGACGAGGAATTTCCTTTCCTCGCCACCACGGGCCGTGTCCTGTATCATTACCATTCCGGCAGCATGACGCGCCGGAGCTCCACCGGCGATTTCATCAAAGAGATGGCCATCGAGGTCAATACCACTGATGCCCGTTCCCTCGGATGCGCCGACGGAGAAATGATCAGGGTGTCCTCCCGAAGGGGCTCTGTGGCCGGCGCTGTCAAAGTGACCGACAGGGTTCCGGCGGGCATGGTCTTCCTGCCCTTCCATTTCAGCGAGACACCGGCTAACAGCCTGACGTCTTCCCAGGTTGATCCTGTTTCCAAGACTCCCGGATTCAAG
>JAGPEN010000001.1 GCA_018057035.1 Aminivibrio sp.
ATCCGCTCTCCCGGCAGGCCCGGGCAGCGCTTTCCACGATGGGGCCGAGAATTTCGGGTTTCAGCCTTCCGCAGGCGATATAGTCCAGGAAGAAGAGAGGCCGGGCACCGCAGGTCACAAGGTCGTTCACGTTCATGGCCACCAGGTCCTGGCCGATCCCGTCAAAATTTTCCGCCGCCTTGGCCACTTCGATCTTCGTTCCCACACCGTCGCAGCACCCCGCGAGGACAAGCCCGCCGGGAAGCCTGTAGAGGCCGCTGAATCCGCCGATGCCTCCCAGAACGTTCGGGTCGGGCGGCATGGACCGGACGATATTCCTGATGGTTCCTACCCATTGGTCCGCAAGGGGAATGTCCACTCCCGCGTCCCTATAGTTCAGGTTCATGATCTTCTCCTCCCTCCATATACTGGCCGGAAAAGCAGGCAGTGCAGACCTCGCCGCAGGGAAGTCCGATCGCCTTGATGAGGTCCTCCTCGGTGATGTAGGCGAGGGAATCCGCCCCCACCTCCCGTTCGAGCTGCCGGAGATTCATCCGGGCCGCCGCAAGTTCTACCCTGGTCGGCGTATCGATGCCGTAGTAGCAGGGGAACCGCACCGGCGGAGACGAAATCCTGACATGAACCTGGCTTGCGCCGCATGCCTTTATCATGGAAATCATCCTCTGGCACGTGGTTCCCCGGACGATGGAGTCGTCCACCACCACGACGTTTTTCCCCGACAGCACCTCCGTGATGGGGTTGAGCTTGATTCTCACGCCGAGTTCCCGGACCCGCTGGGTGGGCTCGATGAATGTCCTGCCGACATACCTGTTCCTGACCACGGTCTGTTCGTAGGGAGTGGCGCTTTTCTCCGCGTAGCCGAGGGCGGCGATGGTGCCGCTGTCCGGCATTCCCGTGGCGAGATGGGCTTCGGGGCACGGCGCCCGGTCGGCAAGCTTCCTTCCCAGTTCCTTCCTGACCTCGTAGACCGAGCGGCCGCTGATGACGCTGTCGGGCCTGGCAAAATAGACGAACTCGAAGGCGCATCCGTACCGGCGCTTCACTTCCAAAGGAATGGGGATTGAATCCATGCCTTTCCGGCCGAAGATGACAACTTCTCCCGGCTCCACTTCCCGGACCACCGATGCGCCTACGAGGTTCAGGGCGCAGGTTTCGGAGGAGACGTAGAATACGTCGTCCCGCTGTCCTATGACCAGCGGCCGGAATCCCCAGGGGTCCCTGGCGGCCACAAGATCCTGGCCCACCACCATGGCGAGGGAGTAGGCCCCCCTCAGTCTGGTGAGAGAATCCAGCAATGCGTCCAGGGACTCCTTGTGGGGCTGGTGGGCCATGAGGTGGAGAATGACCTCCGTATCGGTGGCCGAATGAAAGATGGCTCCCCTGTTTTCAAGGAAAAGCTTGATTCCCCCCGCATTGGTAAGGTTTCCGTTATGCGCCACGGCGAGGGAGGTTTTCGAAGTGCTGGCGGTGAGCGGCTGGGCATTCGCCAGTTCCGATCCTCCTGCCGTGGAGTACCGGACGTGGCCGATGGCGCACGAAGTCTCCACGGCCGCAAGTTCCGCCTGGTTCAGGGCGAGGTGGACGAGTCCGGCTCCCTTGATCGAGGAAATCCGGCCCTGGGAATTGACCCAGGCCACTCCCGCCGCTTCCTGGCCTCTGTGCTGGAGGGCGTAGAGGCCCAGGTAGACATCCTCCAGGACCTTTTTCCCCATGGGGGAGTAGGCGCCGAAAATGCCGCACATTCAACGATTCCTCCAGATTTCCCGCAGTCGTGAAACTTCCAGGCTGAAAGCCCCCTCGACGGAAAGGACGTCACCACCCGCCCGACCAAGTTCAAGGCAGGGATAGCCGCTCCAGATCGTTTTGAAGAGAGGTACCCTGGACATGGGAACGGAATACAGTGCCCGTGCTCCTCCCTCGCCGAAAAGAACCACGTCTTTCCTCGTGGGGACCCCAAGGGCGATGCGGGCTCCGCTGCCGCTTTCCGAAGCGTCCTTCGCCAGGGCGGCGGCAAGTCCCCCTCCTGCAAGAGCCCGCCCGCTGTGGGCCGCTTTTTTTCGGGCTGTTCTGACAGCCCTTTCAGAAAAATCCCTCTCGGCCTCACCGGAGAACACGAGAGGGCGCCCTCTCAGGGGCAGCCCGAGGGACCGGATGTACCCGCTGCCGGCGAGGGAGGGGTTGCAGGGGCCAACGAGGAAGAGGACATCTCCTTCTTCCCAGGCACCGGAGGGAAGAAAATCCCCGGAGCTCGGAATGAGCCCCACGGTTCCCACCACGGGAGTGGGCAGGATGGCGCCGGATTTCGTTTCGTTGTAGAGGCTCACGTTCCCGGAAACCACGGGACAACAAAGGGCTTCGCACGCAGCCGCCATTCCCTTGATGCATTCTTCAAGGGCCCAGTACTGCCCGGGAACCTCAGGGGACGGGAAATTGAGACAGTCCGTCAGCCCGAGGGATTCAGCCCCCGCAACCGAAAGGGTCCGCACGGTCCTGGCAACCGTTTCGGCTCCTCCGCCGAACGGATCGAGGCCGCATTTCCATGGATCCGCATCGAGTACCAGGGCGATAAGAGATTCTCTTCCCTTGATCCTGAGAACGCTCACCGGATGCCCCGGTCCCATGACCGTGTTGAGCTGCACCATGGAGTCGTACTGCTCGAAAATCCAGTGTTTGGGAGCCATGGAAGGATTCCCGAGGAGGGTGAGCAATGCGGTGTTCCAGTCTCCGGGAACAGGAAGCCCGTCCAGGTCGAAATCCCATCGTGTTTCAAAGTCTGCAGGTTTTTCCGCCGGCCAGTGAATGGGAGGGCACCCGTCCCCGATGAGCGTGGCGGGAAGGGAGGCGACTTTTTCACCGTGGAAGAAAATGGAGTAGTCATCGCCCTCCTCGGTTTCACCGATGACCGCGCAGTCAAGTTCCCATTTCCGCGCAACCGAGGAGACCTCATCCATATTCCCGGGCTCTACGATGAGAAGCATCCTCTCCTGGGATTCGGAGAGGGCGATCTCCCAAGGCTCCATGTCCGCAGCCCGAAGAGGCACCCTGTCGAAGTGGAGTTTCATTCCGACACCGCTCTTTGCCGCCACTTCGCTCGAAGAGGAGGTGATGCCGGCAGCACCCATATCCTGCATACTGACGATGAGATTTTTCTCCTTCAGTTCAAGGCAGGCCTCGATAAGCATTTTTTCCGCGAAGGGATCTCCGATCTGTATGGAAGGCCTGCTTTCCTTCGCGTCCTCCGAAAGTTCGACCGATGCGAAAGCGGCTCCGGCGATGCCGTCGCGCCCCGTTTTGGAGCCGAGAAGGACGACAAGCTGCCCCGGGCGGGCAGTCTGGGAGCTGACAATCATATCCAGTTCGACGAGGCCGATGCAGAAGGCGTTGAGAAGGGGATTTTCGTTGTAGCATGGATCGTAGGCCGTTTTTCCTCCGACGGTGGGGACGCCGACGGCATTCCCGTAGTCTCCCACTCCCTTCACGATTCCCGCGGAAAGGTGACCGGTTCTCGGATGTTCCGGGTCTCCGAAGAAGAGTCCGTCCATGGAAGCCACCGGCCTGGCCCCAAGGGCGAGAATATCCCGTATGATACCGCCGACTCCCGTGGCGGCTCCCTGGTAGGGGGCCACGGCGGACGGGTGGTTGTGGCTTTCAGCCTTGAACGCCGCTCCCAGTCCGTCTCCGAGGTCGACGATCCCCGCGTTCTCACCGGGTCCGAGGACGACTTTCGGTCCCCTGGTCGGAAAATGCTTCAGAAGGTGTTTCGTGGACTTGTAGCTGCAGTGCTCAGACCACATGACTCCAAGGATCCTGAGTTCGCATTCATTGGGTTCCCTTCCCAGGGCGGCTTCGGCGGCGGCGAATTCTTCCTTTTTTATGCCGTATTTACTGAAGTCCATGGCGCCTGCCTCCTTTTTCAAGGAAAGAAGCGACGGACCGCCAGAAAAGACGGCCGTCCTCTCCTCCGAGAATGGCCTCGCCCGCCCTTTCGGGGTGGGGCATAAGGCCGAGAATATTGCCCCGGGGATTGACTATGCCTGCGATGTTGTTCACAGACCCGTTGGGATTCCACTCATCGCCACTGTCCCCCCGCGGGGAGACATAACGGAACACGGCTCCGCCCCTGTTTTCGAGGTCATCGAGCTCGTCTGCGGGGAGGAAGAACAGACCGTCCCCGTGGGCGATGGGAAATTGCACCACCTGTCCTTTCCTGAAAAGACCCGTAAAGGGGGTTTCCGTGTTTTCCACCGACAAAAAGCAGGGCCTGCATATGAATGAAAGGGTTTTATTGGGCAGCAGCACCCCGGGAAGAAGCCGGGATTCGGTCAGTATCTGGAAGCCGTTGCAGATGCCGAGAAGGAGGCCGCCCCGTCCGGCGTGCTCCTTTACCGCCCCCATGACTGGGGAACGGGCAGCCATGGCGCCGCTTCTCAGGTAATCTCCATAGGAAAAACCGCCCGGAAGAATGACGAGATCGGTTTCTTCGGGGAGCAGTTCTTCCCTGTGCCAGACGGATTCCACTTCGCATCCGAGGGTGTCCCGTACGGAGTGAATGACGTCCCGGTCACAGTTGCTTCCCGGGAAAATGACGACGGCGGTCTTCACCTACTCTCCCTCCACTTCGATGCGGTACTGTTCGATTATGGGGTTGACCAGGAGGTCGTCGCACATCTTTTCCGCTTCTTTCCTGGCGTCGGCCGGCGAATCGGCATCGATCCAGAGCTGAATGTACTTCCCGACCTTTGCTGATCCCAGGGATCCATGGCCGAGGGAAACAAGCGAATTTGCCACGGCCTTTCCCTGGATGTCGAGAACGCCGTCCTTGAGCTGGACAAAAATATGGACGTGCCGGAACATCACAGGGCCTCCGCTGAGGAGATCCGTCTCCAGATTTCTTCGTAGGCGCCCAGTACATCGCCGAGGTCTTTTCTGAAACGGTCCTTGTCGAGACGTTTTTTAGTGTCCCTGTCCCAGAACCGGCAGGTATCGGGAGAAATTTCGTCCGCGAGGACAAGGTTCCCTTTCATGTCGGTTCCGAACTCGAGCTTGAAATCCACCAGGATGATCCCGAGGGCGAGGAAGTATTCGGAGAGAAGAGAATTGACCTTGAGGGTTATTTCCTTTATTTTATTTAACTGCTCCGGGGTAGACCAGCCGAAAAGGAGGGCATGGTCCTCCGTTATGATAGGATCCCCCAGGGCGTCGTCCTTCAGGTAGAGTTCAACCAGGGGTCGGGGGAGCACCATGCCTTCCTCCACTCCGAGGCGTTTGCAGAGGGTTCCGGTGGTGATATTCCTCACCACGACCTCGATGGGAATAATGGTGACTTTCCTGACAAGCTGCTGGAGCTCGTCGATCCTGCTGATAAAATGGGTGGGAACGCCTTTTTCCCCCAGATGCTCGAACATGGCCGAGCTGATGAGGTTGTTGAGTCTCCCCTTGCCTTCTATGGAGTCTTTTTTCAGCGCGTTGAAGGCCGTGAGGGAATTTTTATATTCCACGACGTACACGGAAGGATCGTCAGTGGTCCATACTTTTTTCGCCTTTCCTTCGTACAGAAACTCTTTTTTTTCCATGGGGGGCACCTCCGGCAGAGTGTTGTGCTCACATTATTCACTAGAACGCAAAAAATGTCAATAAAAGGAGATCGGCCGAACATGGAGCACCTGCAAGGGATACCTGTATCAGTCATAGTCCTCGCAGGCGGTTATGGCCGCCGGATGGGGGGAGAAAAACTGTTCCTCGAGGTCAACTCGGTTCCCCTCGTTCTGAAGGTGCTCAGGAAAGTGTCCCGTTTTTCGGGTGAAATTCTCCTTTCCGTGGCACCGAGACAAACACCGTATGTTTCCGGCATGCTCTCGGGTATAATCTCTCAGTACGGCCTGCGCCTCGTGGAAGACAGGCAGGAAGGGGAAGGGCCCCTTGCGGGCATCCTGGAGGGATTGAAGCGGGCTTCCCTCAAGTGGTCTTTTGTCTGCGCCTGTGACATGCCCTGGATTTCCGAGGCCGTCGTCAGGACCCTGTGGAGCTGCGGGACGGAAGACGCCGACGTCGTTGTGCCGAGGATCGGCGGATATTTCGAACCCCTCCACGCTTTTTACAGCAGGGAATGCATTCCTGCCATCGAGAGGGCGGTGCGGTCAGGAGAACGGAAGATAACGTCGTTTTATGACTCCGTGAAGGTGTCTGCTGTAGATGATGTACATTTTTCTCATCTGCCGGGCTACAAAAAGTCTTTCAGCAATCTGAACAGCAGAAACGATCTCCTTGATCCGGGAAACGCACACCTCTTTGATTAACGGAGATTCCTGCACTTCGGGAAGGAGAACACCATGGAACAGCAGTACATACGCAACTTCTGCATCATCGCCCACATAGACCACGGCAAGTCCACCCTTGCCGACCGTCTTCTCGAGAGCACAAGCACCATCGGCCTGAGGGACATGAAGCAGCAGATCCTCGATTCCCTCGACCTCGAACGGGAACGGGGCATAACCATCAAGCTCGTTCCCGTGAAGATGAACTACACGGCGAAGGACGGCAGGGAATACGTGCTCAACCTGATAGACACCCCGGGACACGTGGACTTCGGCTACGAGGTTTCCCGGTCCCTTGCGGCCTGCGAAGGAGCGCTGCTCGTGGTGGACGCCACCCAGGGCGTGGAGGCCCAGACCCTGGCAAACGCCTACATGGCGGTCGACCAGGGACTCGAAATCATACCGGTGATCAACAAGATCGACCTTCCGTCCTCCCGGCCGGACTACGTGATCCGGGAAATCGAAGATGTAGTGGGCCTTGACTGCGATCATGTCATCCTCGCCAGCGCGAAGGAGGGCAGGGGAATCGGGGATATCCTGGAACGGGTCGTGGAAAAAGTCCCCGCTCCTGTAGGAGACCGGGAAGCACCCCTCCAGGCAATGATATTCGATTCCGTCTACGATAATTACAAGGGGGTCATCTGCTACATCAGGGTGATCAACGGCAGGATCCGTCCGGGCCAGACCATCCGGTTCATGGCCACCGGAGGTGTCTTCCCCGTGGAGGAGGTAGGTGTGTTCCGTCCCGGTTTCCAGCCCTGCGACGAGCTGGCAGCCGGGGAAGTGGGGTATGTGGTCTCCAATATCAAAACGGTGGCGGAAGCCCATACGGGCGACACCATCACGGACAACGGCAGGCCCGCTGCCTCGCCCCTGCCGGGTTACCGCAAGGTCAAGCCCGTGGTGTTCTGCGGTTTTTACCCCGTGGAGCGGGACGAATACCCCCAGCTCAGGGACGCCCTGGAAAAATTGACCCTCAACGATTCATCCATCAACTTCGAGCCCGAGACGTCCGTGGCCTTGGGATTCGGTTTCCGGTGCGGCTTTCTCGGCCTGCTCCACATGGACGTTTCAAAGGAACGGCTCCGTCGGGAGTTCGGGGTGGAACTCGTGGCCACCGCCCCCAACGTGGTCTATGAAGTGGTCTCGAAGGACGGTGAGGTCATCGAGGCCCACAGGCCCTCTGATTTCCCGGAAATCGGCGACATCCAGGAAGTCCGGGAACCGGTCATCAAAATTTCCCTTTTCGTCCCCACGGAGTATGTCGGGAAAGTGATGAAGCTCTGCCAGGACAAGCGGGGGACCTATGTTTCCATGGACTATCTCGCCCCGGACAGGGTCCGGCTGGTGTATGAACTCCCTCTTGCAGAATTCATCATAGACTTTCACGACAAGCTCAAATCCCAGACGAGAGGATACGCCTCCCTTGACTACGAGTTCATCGGCCTGAAACCGGCGGATCTCGTGAGGGTCGATGTACTCGTGAGCGGCGAGGCGGCGGACGCCTTTTCCTTCATCTGCCAGCGGGATTCGGCCTATCACAGGGGACAGGCCGCCGTGAGAAAGCTGAAAGAGCTCATCCCCAGCCAGCTCTTCGAGGTTCCCATCCAGGCCTCCATAGGGAAGAAGGTCATCGTGCGCCAGAATGTGAAAGCCCTTCGCAAGGACGTCCTCGCCAAATGCTACGGAGGCGACATCTCCAGAAAGAGGAAGCTTCTCGAAAAGCAGAAGGAAGGAAAGAAGCGGATGAAACAGATCGGCAGGGTCTCCATTCCCCAGGAGGCGTTCCTCGCGTTCCTCCAGGTGGAAGAGGATGAAGAAAAATAGCTCCCGTTCACAGAAAATCGGTTCTTCGCTGGGGGCCCTTTCCGGATCCTTTTCCGTCTATATCCATATTCCCTTCTGCCTCCGGAAATGCCCCTACTGTTCCTTTTTCAGCGTTCCCTCCACCCCCGGAGAGAGCGAAAAATACCTGGATCTGCTGAAAGAGGAGATCCAGTTCTACCGGGCTTTTCTCGGGAAGGGATCGGAAGCCTCCACCATGTATTTCGGAGGCGGAACGCCAACCATGCTCACCCCGGATCAATGGGAAGACCTGCTGTCATTTCTCGGCGAGAACATTCCAATTTCACCGTCCGCGGAGATAACCGTAGAGGCGAATCCGGAATCTTTTACGAAAAGGCATGCCGACGCCTGGAGGAAGGGGCGGATTTCCAGGGTGAGCATCGGTGTCCAGAGTTTTTTTGACCGGGATCTTCTCTGGCTCGGACGCCCCCATGATGCCTCAAAGGCTTGCGATGCCGTCCGGACTGCGGTCCGGGAAGGTTTTTCCGTCAGCGCCGACCTGATGTTCGGGCTGGGGGGCCAGACGCTCAGGTCCTGGGCCTCTTCGGTGGAAACTGCACTGGAACTCGGTGTGGAACACATTTCACTCTACCAGCTCAGCATTGACGAAGGATGCCGGTGGAATTCCTCTCCCCCCTCCGGAAGAGCGGACGGGTATCCTTTCTACAGGTGGAGCCAATGGTATCTTCCACGGAAAGGCTTCAGCCAGTATGAGATCGCCAGTTTTTCCCTGCCCGGACGCCACAGCCGCCACAACACAGTCTACTGGCGGAGAGATCCCGTTCTTGGTCTGGGAGCCGGTGCATGGGGATTTCTCGGGGAGAGACGGTACCGGAATGAGGAAAGTCTTGAGGGATATGCCTCCTCCGTCCGGACCTGCGGGGGAAGCGTGGCTGAAATCGAGTCGGTCTCCGGTGAGAAGGCCGCAAGAGAAGCCGCCGTGCTTCTGCTCCGGACGAAATGGGGCATTTCGTTCGGCGATTTTTCGAACAGGTACGGTCAGGCAATACTCGGCAGCATTCGGGATACCCTCAGGCGGGAAGCTCCCGACGACTGCTTTTACGAAAGCAGGGACGGCCTTTCGCTGACGCCGAAAGGGATGAGAGTCGCAAACGCCCTCTGGATCCTGATAATCTGAGGGCAATGAAAGGGGTTGCTCCTGTGGAATACGGAATGATCCGCTTCGGTCCCGGTGAAGATTACGTGGTTGAAGACGTCCTGATGTGCCTTGCGAGATTTTCTCCCCCGCGGCCCATGAAGGGCTACGAGGTGAATGTCTCCGACTCGCTGCGGGGAGGTCTTTCCTTCATGGAAGGCGCGGACGGAGAGAGCGGGCTCAATGGAGGAATCCTGCTTCCCCTTTCGAGGGTCTATGTTTCCCTGGGCGAGGATGGGGGATCCCTTCTCATCGCGGCGGACACCATGGAAGAGCGGGCCCGCTGGATCAGCGGCAGGGTCGTCTCCCGTTCGGGACGGAACTTCAACGGTGTGATCCACCATACCTATCCCAGGACGGACTGGACACTGGTGGGAGTTACGACGCCGGGATGGATGCTCCTGTTCGACGAGGAAGCTCCCGGAGCGGAACAGGACATCCTCGACAGCGAGGTCCACGTGGCCTATCTCCCGGCGGAGGAACGGCTTCTGACGTTTCTTTCCCCCGACAGAAGCACCGGGGAAGCTCTTTCTTTTCTGGCGGAATATCTGCTTTCATGCCTCCCCTTCCGAGAAGAGGAGGCATGAAGGCTCTTTTCAGAAGGTAAGCTGTTTCTCAGCGGAAAGCAGGGCTTCCGTAATCTCGAACATGTTGGAGATTACTCCCGCCCCGATGTCGGCAGTGATGCCGAAATGGTTGGTGCATGTGCCGCAGACGAGGATTTTGGTTCCCTTCTTCCGCAGGGCGGAGAGGTGGTCGCAGGATGACGTGTTTTTCAGGGCCAGCTTTACGCCCTCGTTCATGAGCGCCACCACGGACGGCGGATTTTGGAGCTGGGAGAGAGTTCCGAGGAAACCCTTCATGAGCACCTCTCCCAGGACCTGGTCTGCTCCTCCGATAGTCCTGTCGGTGATCAGGACGGCCGTATTCTGCAAGGCCTTTTCCTGTTCCTCCGTCGCCGGGGAGGGCTCAGTCCCATGTTCGTTTTTCGATCCCCTGATGGTAATGGTGCCGTCATCGTCTATTATCTGTACGCGAAATCCGTTTTTTTCGAGAAACCGCTGGACATTGGATGCGGAAACCGCGTTGTCGAGGTAGATCTCGAGTTCCTTTTCACCAGAGTCCACATGCGTTTTGGTCATCATGACCGGCTGGGGGCAGCTTTTGCCCCTTGCGTCGATCGTCGCCATTCTGTCGCCTCCCCGAAGTGTTTTGAAAATCCCGAATCGTACTGTCCGCTATTATAGGGTAGAATATGGGCTGAAGCAAAGTTCTCCGCTGTCTCTGCGGCCTCTTTTCATCTTCGAATGCGGTGCCGTGTTTTCCGATCCGCGATTTTTCCGAGGAAAGGTGATGTTGGTTCCATGAAGGCTCAAACGAAAGATAAAAACAGTCTCCGATCGCTCCCCGCCATGGACTGCCTCCTTGGCATGCCCGATATGGAGCCCTTTCTGGAAAGCATGGGCAGAGAGGCGGTAAAGACGGTCCTCGGTGAAGCCCTCGATTCCCTTCGAAAAAAAATACTCGAAGGCGAAGATGCGGAGCCTTCAGCGGAATCCGTAATGCAACTGGCGCTTCCCGTACTTGCCGCAAGGGCCGGAGGAAGTCTCAGGCCGGTCGTGAATGCCACGGGCGTAGTGATCCACACAAATCTCGGCAGATCGTGCCTGGCCTCCGAGGCCAGAGATGCGGTTCTGGCCGTGGCTGACAGGTACAGCACCCTCGAATACGATCTTTCCGAAGGCAAACGGGGGCACAGGAGCGACCACGTTGAATGGCTCCTAAAGGAAATTACCGGTGCGGAGGCCGGATTCGTGGTGAACAATAACGCCGGCGCGGTTTTGCTCATGCTGGCCGGACTGTGCGCCGGAAAAGAAGTGATCGTCTCCAGGGGGGAACTCGTGGAAATCGGAGGGTCCTTCCGCATTCCCGACATAATGGCTTTTTCTGGCGCCCGCCTCGTGGAGGTGGGATCCACGAACAGGACCCACCTGAGGGATTACGGGAACGCGGTGACGGAAAACACGGCAGCCCTTCTGAAGGTCCACCCGTCGAATTTCCGGATGGAGGGTTTTACCTCCTCGGTTCCGAGGGAGGAGCTTGCCGGCCTTGCTAAAGAGAAGGGGCTTCTTTTTCTGGAAGACCTCGGAAGCGGCACTCTTATCGACATGGCTCCCTTCGGCCTGAAGGGGGAGCCCACGGTCTCTTCGTGCCTCGAAGAGGGAGTGGACCTGGTGACGTTCTCGGGAGACAAAATGCTCGGCGGGCCCCAGATCGGGGGCCTGGCGGGAAAGAAGGATGTCGTCGACAGGCTGCGGAATTATCCCCTTCTCAGGGCGCTCAGAGTGGATAAGATGACCCTCGCCGCCTTCGAGGCAACCCTCCGCCTCTATCTTTCCGGGAGGCATCTCAGAATTCCGACTCTTTCCATGCTGAAGGATACAGGTGATTCCCTGCACAGGAAAGCCCGGAGACTTTCGGACAAGCTGAAAAAAATACTCCCTGCCGGCACCGTCTCCCTGGTCGAGGCCGACGACGCAGTGGGCGGAGGAGCCTTTCCCGCTGAACGGCTTCCGGGATGGGCTGTAGCAATAGCCCTGGAATCCCTGGGGAGCGCCGGTACCGTTCTCTCGCTTCTGAGATCCCTTCCCGCCCCCGTTATAGCAGGAGCAAGGGACAATATGGTCCTTCTGCACGTCCGGACTCTCCTTGCGGGCGATGCGGAGAGAATCTGCGATGCCTTCAGGGCCATCGCCCCGGGGAGGTGACGCAGTGGACCGCCGTGAAATTTCCCTTGTGCTCGGAACCGCAGGACACATCGACCACGGGAAGACGACCCTCGTAAAAGCCCTGACGGGTGTTGACTGTGACCGTCTCGGCGAGGAAAAAAAGCGGGGGATAACCATCGAACTCGGATTCGCCCCCCTTGTCCTCGACGACGGCAGGATCGTCAGCATCGTGGACGTCCCCGGCCATGAACGTTTTATCCGCCAGATGGTGGCCGGAGCTTCGGGCATAGACGGAGTGCTTCTCGTGGTGGCTGCCGACGAGGGAGTTATGCCCCAGACAAGGGAGCACCTGGAGATCCTGAAACTCCTCGGCGTAAAGGACGGGCTCGTGGCCGTAACAAAAGCGGATTCAGTCGAGGACGATTTCCTTGAGCTCGTTCTGGAAGACGTAAAAGCCTTTCTCGCCGGCTCCTTCCTGGAGGGGAAGCCGGTACTGCCCGTTTCCGCAATTTCCGGAAAGAACCTCGCTCTTCTCAGGGAAGAGCTTGGGGCTCTTGTGGACAGAATACGTCCACGCCCACGAAAAGGTCCGTTCTTCCTTCCCATTGACAGGACATTCCCCGTTGCCGGCTTCGGGGCCGTAGTCACAGGGACGGCCTACAGGGGAGAAATATCCGTCGGCATGGAAGCCGCAGCTCTCCCGTCAGGCGGTGAAGGCAGGATCCGTAGCGTCCAGGTGCACGGGGCTGGGGTTCAGACCGCATGGGCAGGCCAGAGGGTCGCCGTGAGCGTCGCCGGCATTTCATCGGAAGAACTGTCAAGGGGAGACGTCCTCTGTGCGAAGGGAGTCTACAGGAACACGCGGTGTTTCGAGTGCGAGCTTCGGCTGCTTGAAAGCGCGGGAGAGCCTGTTCGTCACTGGCAGAGGGTCCGGCTGCACATAGGCACCTCCGATGTAGTGGCCCGGATCGCCCTTCTCGAAAATCCTCTGCTCCAGCCTGGAGAAACGGCTCCAGCCCAGATCGTCGCCGAGGAGGATATCATCTGCCTCGTGGACCAGCGCTTCGTCCTGCGGAGATACAGCCCCCTCGAGACCATCGCCGGAGGAAGGGTCCTGTTTCCCTATGCCGCCAAGCCGAAGGGCAGGAAAGCAAGGACCTCCTGCATCGCAAGGGTGCGGGACCTTTCCGCAGTTCACGATCCGGAAGAACGGCTCCTTGCGCTGGTCAGGTCTTTTTCCATGCTGGAGCTTTCCGATGGAGCCCTCTATATACAGGAAACCCCCGGAGAGACGGCCCGCCTGGCGGAGAAGCTCAAAAAGAGGGAAGACACCGTATTTCTCCAGGGAGAGAAAAAGCTGCTTCTTTCCAGAGAAAGCTTTCTTCGGCTGGCGGAGGACGTGGAATCCTTTCTTCGATCCTACCACGCTTCCCATCCGTCCCAGAAGGGGGCTCCTCCTGATGTTACGGTCCTTTCAGCCCTCAAGTCCTTCGACCCGAGGACGGCAAAGGCTTTTCTCGAAGTCCTCGTGTCCGGCGGTTCCGTTGTTGTTACCGGGGAGGGGCTCCTTCGCATGAAGGATTTTGAGCCGAGGGACGACGAGGCTTTTGAAAGGCGGTCCGCCGAGATCCTTTCCCTGTGCAGGGAAAGAGGATTCCAGCCTCCCGTCATTTCCGAGGCGAGAGAGAGGCTCGCCCTCGCCGAGGATGCCTTTTCAACGCTGCTCAACGGCATGCGCAAAACAGGCTTGGTTTCCATTGTATCCGGGGAGTTTATTCTTTCATCGGAGGTGGAGAATGAACTCCTCCGCATCCTTCTCCGGGAGAAAGACGGCATCACCCTGGCCAGGGTCCGGGACATCACGGGCAGTTCGAGAAAATTCATACTGCCCCTGCTCGAATACCTCGATGCGAAGGGGTACACCAGGAGGGCAGGAGAAAAAAGGGTCCTTCTCGCCTCAAAGCTTCCCCGGGAGATTGCCGGTCCCTGAAATACCGGGTCCCGGGCACCAGGGTGGCATGAGCCTCCCTGACATTTGATATTTTTTCATATTTATGATAAGATTCATGCAATGTCTGCAGTGCTGGGAGTGACACGAATGGCGACAATTACTTCGATCCGTGAACAGGTTGCGTTGTACAAGGGATTGAAAGTCCGGTACCGGACGGCCAAGGGTCGCCGCAAAGTTGAAGAACGCCAGGGAGTCATCCTGGAAACCTATCCGAACCTCTTTACTCTTTACGTCGAATCTCAGGATAGCAAGGTATCCTTCAGCTATGCGGAGCTTCTGACCCGGGAGGTCGAACTGGAGCTTCTTTCCGGAAGCAGGAACTGATCCCTTCCGAACGTCAAAAAAAGACGCCCCGACACCTGTGTGTGCCGGGGCATCTTTTTTGCTTTCACAGGAGGAGTACACTATGTCCTTTTTTGTCCAATCGGACGCAAAAATCAATATCTCGTTGCGGGTCACCGGCAAACGGCCTGACGGATACCACGAACTCAGATCGGTTTTTTTGCGACTTTCAGCGGTAGAATCATTGACAATTACCCCCCAATATGATCATAATGTCCGGAACAACCTGTCCGTTCACGGAGAGGCGGTTCCGGGAAAGAACATACTTGAGGAAGTGCTGGCCCGTGCCGGGCGGACTATGAACGTTCCGCCCCTTCACATCAGCCTTGCGAAGAATATCCCGCCGGGAAGCGGACTGGGCGGAGGGAGCGGAAACGCTGCGGCCCTGCTGTCCTGGCTGCACCGCATAAGCGGGAAAAGTGATCCGGGGCCCGGGGAATTCGGCTCCGACGTCCCCTTCCTTTTCAGCGATGCCGAATGGGCTTCGGTGGGCGGAAGAGGAGAAATCGTAACGCCGGTTGACTCTCCCCCGGAAACTCCTGCTGTCCTTGTCGCGGTGCCGACCTGGGAGATGTCCACGCAAAGGGCTTTTTCCCTGCTCGACGAAGCTTGTGGAGGACGGTTTCCTCTGAACGCGGACGAGGCGGAGAGGGAAAGGGAGGATCTTCTTGACGCGTTGCGGGCACAACGGCCCGTCGGTCTGCTGCCTAACGACTTTCTGCCGGTGCTTCTACATTTCCACCCCCGCTATTCGGATCTTTTCAGCGCTTTCGGCGACTTCGGGGCGACAGGTTGGGGCATCACGGGGAGCGGGAGCGGATGTTTCGGGCTCTTCTACGAAAAAAGCGGCCTCGGCGGGTTTTTACGAGATATGACGAGATACGACTGGATACGGAAAATTTTCTGCCTGGAGTGATGACGAAATGAAAGGACAACGAACAGAAAGGCTTATCCGCACCGCGGCCAGGTTTTTAACCTGTCCATCGAAGCAGCTTTCACTTACTTCCCTCGCCGAGGACTTCCTTGTTTCGAAGACGGTCATCAGCGACGATGTGGCGATCATCGACGAAGCCCTTTCCCGGGAAGGGATGGGAGGCATCAGCGTCGACAGGGGAAGAACGGGTGGCGCATCTTTCGTTCCGAGAATGGCGGCGGCGGTAAAGGATTCCCTCCTGAAGGAAATAATGGACATCCTCAACTGCGAAGACCGATTTCTTCCGGGGGGGCTGGTCTATTACAGCGATATCCTCTTCAATCCCCACTACGCCCTGCGCCTCGGATATGCCATGGCGTCCCTCTTCAGCGAGACGAGGCCGGACGTGGTCATGACATCGGAAGTCAAGGGAATTCCCCTCGCCATTTTTACCGCCCATGCCATGGGCATTCCCCTGGCGGTCTGCCGTTTCCGGAACAGGGCGAGCGACGGATCGGCTGTTACCGTCCATTACCCCACGAAGAACGGCGATGTGAAAGCCATGTACATGGGGACCAAGCAGCTCGGGAAAGGGAAGAGGGTTCTCATCGTGGACGATTTCATGCGCGGGGGAAGCACGGCGGCCGGAATGCTCCTGGTGGCCAAGGAATTCGGAGCCGAAGTTACCGGAACAGGAATCTTCATGGTTTCCTCAGACCCGGAGGTGAAGGCGGTTTCCTCCTATAAGGCCTTGCTTCGGCTCGACGGCGTTGAAAAAAGGCAGCCCAAGGTGGCCCTGTGGGAGTGAATCCTGAGGATCAGGCGAGGCAGGTTTGACGATAGCACCCGACTGATATACAATCCCTCTGACGGAAGGAGGTGACCACATCTTTCATGCGTGTATCTATTAATCAGGAAGAATGTATCGGCTGTGGTGTATGCGCTCAGGTGTGCCCCGAGGTCTTTTCCATGGACGAAGATGCCGGGGTTTCCAAGGTGATTCGCCCGGAAGGCGGCGAGTGCGCTCAGGAAGCAGCCGAGAGCTGCCCTGTGGGCTGCATAGTTATAGAGGAGTAAATCGGCGGATTTTTTAGAAATAAGGGATGCTCCTTGCATTTCTTCAGAGCTGGGGCGTATAATGGGCAACGCTTCTTTCCGGGCCTATAGCTCAAGTGGTTAGAGCCACCGGCTCATAACCGGAAGGTTCCTGGTTCGAGTCCAGGTAGGCCCACCACAAAAATCGCCGTTTCCTTCCGGGGAAACGGTTTTTTTATTTGGGAGGAGGAAGGCCGATGCTGGTGAAGGATCTTCTGGGGAACCTTGACGCCATGGTTCCTTTCAGCTGGGCGGAGGAGTGGGACAATTCGGGTTTTCTCGCGGGAGACCCGGAGTCTCCGGTGACAGGGGTCACAGTATGCCTCGATCCGAGTCCGGAAGCCGTGGATTTTGCGGCCGGAAACGGATGCTCCGTCCTGGTGAGCCACCATCCGCTGATTTTTTCTCCGTTGAAAAAGCTGGATGTCTCCGCCGGTGCGGGGAAAGCCATCGCCTTCGCGCTGAAAAAGGACATTGCCGTCATCTCCATGCATACGAACTGGGACTCCAGCCCGAGAGGCGTCAACGCCGCCATTGCTGAGGCCATAGGACTGGAATCCGTCAGACCCCTTGTCCCCTCCCTCTCTGGTGCATGGGGGCTCGGAGCCCTGGGAAAGCTTCCTTCAGTCATGACAGGGAGAGAACTGGGACAGGCGATCCGTTCTTCGCTGAAGCTCTCCCGCCTGGACCTTTACGGTGACCCTCACCGTCCGGCGAACCGTCTCGCCCTGTGCGGGGGATCCGGCGGCAGCCTGTGGAGCGTAGCGATAGCTTCCGGCGCTGATGTCTTCTTCACATCTGACGTAAAATACCACGAAAGGATGGAAGCCCTTGCCGCAGGACTCATCCTCCTCATAGGAGACCACGGCGAAGTGGAGTCTTTTTCTCTCGATGCCCTTGCCCGGGTCGTTTCCGAGGCTTCCGGCTTCCAGGCGTGTATTTTCAGAAGCATGCCGGGGCCTCCTGTCGTCATTGGCTGACATTATTCCGTCTATGATGATTACAGTTCAAATGATATGATATCTCATGTTTTTTGACGGATTTTTCCGGACATTTTCCATTCGAGGTGGTCAGAAATGAACCAGCGTGTTTTCAGCGGAATGAGACCCACAGGACAGCTCCACCTGGGGCATCTTGCGGGAGCCCTGACGAATTGGCTCAAGCTCCAGGATGGATATGAGTGTTTCTACAGCATAGTTGACTGGCATGCCCTCATGTCGGACTATGCCGACAGCTCCAGAATAGAATCGAACTGCAGGGAGGTTCTTATCGACTGGCTTTCTTCCGGCCTGGACCCTGAAAAGTGCGTCATCTTCGTTCAGTCCCACGTCCCCCAGCACGCGGAGCTGCACCTCGCCCTTTCCATGGTCACCCCTCTCGGCTGGCTCCAGAGATGTCCCACGTATAAGGAACAGATCATCAACATTCAGAACAAGGACCTAAGCAATTACGCATTTCTCGGGTACCCCGTCCTCATGGCCGCGGACATTCTTCTGTACAAGGCGGGAATCGTGCCCGTGGGGGAGGACCAGAGCGCCCACCTGGAAATCGCAAGGGAAATGGTGCGGAGATTCAACGGCTTTTTCGGTGAAGTCCTGGTCGAACCCCAGATCATGCTGACCCCCACACCGAAAGTGCCCGGGACTGACGGAAAGAAGATGAGCAAATCCTACGGAAACTCGATCAACCTTGCCGACAGCCCGGAAGATGTATGGAACAAGCTGCGGACCATGGTGACCGACCCGGCCCGGGAAAAGCGCACCGACCCCGGCGATCCGGATAAATGCCCCGTCTGGGATATCCACAAGGTCTTCAACAACAGCGAGAGCGAAAAAGCCGAGATTGCGGAGGGCTGCAAAACCGCAGGTATCGGCTGTGTGGACTGCAAGAAGAAACTGAAGGTTCATGTGGAGCGGGTCATGAACCCCATACGGGAGAAAAGGGCGTATTATGAAAAGAATCCCGACCTTCTCGGCGACATCCTCAGGGAGGGAGCAGTAAAGGCCGGGGCTGTGGCCCGGAAAACCATGGAGGAGGTTGTGAACTCCATAGGATTCGTCCGGAGAGGGTAGGTCGATGAGGTGGTTCAAAACCACGACCTGAGCGGTTTTCAGGCGGAGGTAAGCGGTTTTTCCGGCCCGTTCGATCTCCTGTGCTACTTGGTGGAAAACAGGCAGCTCGATGTGGCAGGGATTTCCGTCGGCCAGGCCGTCAGGATCTACGGGGCGTACCTGGCCAACACGAGGCGGGTCTCCGTCGCCGTGGTCTCCGAGTTTTTGACCTTGGCTGCTTCTCTGGTGCTGAACAAGATCAGGTCCCTTCTCCCGGGAAAGACCGGAGAGCAGGAACATGATTTCTCCTGCGCGGAGGAATCTCCGGGAGAGTTCGATGTGGAGGAAAAGCTTTCCCGGTACAGGCCCTACAGGAAGGCTGCCCTGTTTCTGTGGAATAAAAAAGAAAAGCAGGACCTGTTTTTTTCCCGACCTGCCTCCGGTGATGAAGGGCAAACCTGGGACCTTGGCGACCTCTATGGCCTGTGCACCCTCTGGTGGGACATCCTAGAGGAAAAAAGGGCTTCCGGTTCTTCGGGAAAGCCCTCCCGGATGGGCAGGGAAGATGACTGGGAAGGGATGCCCGTTCCTCTTCCGGACGAGGAACAGATCGATCTCAAAATTTCGGAGATACTGGGAATTCTCAAAAAATCCCCTGCGGTCCCCTTTTCGAAGCTTCTCGGAAACAGCAGGAGCGTGAGTGTTTTTGTCGTGACGCTTCTTTCCCTTCTCGAAATGAGCAGAATGGGGAGGATCCGCATCGTACAGGAGGAGCTGTTCAGGGATGTGCTCATATACAGCATCTGAAGGCATTTCCGACACAGGCCGGAAGATCCAGGCGATCCTCTTCGTCGCCGGCTCTTCCGTCCCGTCTGCAGAGCTCGCTGAAGTCCTGTCGCTGCCTCTTTCTGTCACATCCAGAGAAATAAACCGCCTTGAAGAATTCCTCAGGCGGACCGGATCGGGCGTTCTCCTCCAGGAGTCGGCGGGAGGATGGCGGATGATGACGGCAGATGACGCGGCCGATGCGGTCTCCCTGTTTCGCGATACAGCCCAGACGCAGAAAATCCGCCTGAGCAGGGCGGCGGTCGAAAGCCTGGCAGTGATTGCCTACAATCAGCCGGTGACCAGGAGTGAAGTGGAAGACATCCGCGGTGTTAGATGCGAACGGGTGATAGAAACCCTCCTTTCCCACGGGATGATCAGGATCGCCGGAAGGAAAAAAGGCACCGGCTCGCCTCTGCTCTACCGGACCACGGACCTCTTCCTGGAGACGTTCGGGCTGACCTCCATTTCGGAACTTCCCACCCTCGAGGAGCTTCAGGAACTTGCACCTCCGCCCGAAGAAAAAATCCGGATGGAAACGGCAGGTCATGGGGAAGGATCCGATGCAGGCGGAGAGGGGGACAACCCGCGGTGAATGAAGGGATCAGGCTGAACCGCTACCTTGCCATGTGCGGGCTGGGAGCGAGAAGAAAAGTGGAGGAAATAATCGCTTCCGGTCGTGTGAAGGTGGACGGGAAAGTGGTTCTCATGCCGGCCTACCGCGTGGACGAAGAGAATGAAGTTTCCGTCGACGGCAGCCCAGTTCAGCCTGAAAGCAAGGTGTACGTCGTCATGAACAAGCCTGCCGGCTGGGTCTGTTCCGTCAGCGACCCCTTCGACCCCGTCATCACCGACCTCCTTCCGGAGAAGTTCCGTTCCGTCCGCCTGTTTCCGGTGGGACGGCTCGACAGGGAAACGGAAGGTCTTCTTATCCTTACCAATGACGGTGCCTTCGCCCAGGAGGTGCTTCACCCCTCCCGGAATATACTCCGGGAATACCACGCCCTCCTCGACAGGGAAATCAACGGAAAAGCTGTTAAAAATTGGCTTTCCGGCATCGAACTCGACGGACGCCTGCTGAAGCCGTCGAGCGTTCGCATCCTTGACCGGGAACCGTCGGGACGGTGGGTCTCCGTTGTGATTGCGGAGGGGGTCAAGCGGGAGGTGCGCCGGATGGCCCAAAGCCTCGGCTTTGAGGTTGAAGTGCTAGTTCGGAAAAGAATTGGTAAAATGGAGCTGAAGGAACTCCCTGCAGGAAAGTTCGTCGAAATGTCCCGGGGAGAACTCTGGAATGCGATCCGGTCGAGAGGCAGCGTTTAGGTCATTCAAGGAGGGCGGAAGATGGACGGTATTGACGAGCGCTCACGGGAACTCATTAAAACACGCATCCTCAACAAAATAAAGGAAATCAAGTCTTTTCCGCAGTTCGTCGTAGAAACGATGCGCAAACTGAATGACCCGGACAGCAGCGCCCAGGATGTGGCTGCCAGCCTTTCCCGGGATGAAGGGCTCGTTATCCGGACCCTCAAGCTGGCCAATTCCGCAGCCTATGGAATTTCCAGGGAGATTTCCAGCGTCGCTGAGGCCATCGCTCTCCTGGGGTACAAGAACATCAGCAACATCGTTCTCTCGGCCTCCGTTTACTCCGTCATGGACAAATCCCTCACGGGATATGCCCTTGACAGGGGAGCCCTCTGGCGCCATTCCCTCACCGCTGCCTACGCTGCCCGCTACATTTCCCAGAAGACCAGGAAAGGCCTTCCCGAAGAAGCGTATGTCGGAGGCCTCCTTCACGATATCGGAAAAGTGGTCCTGAACGATTACGTCCGTTTCGGATACGGCATCATCGTCAAACTTGTGGAGGAACAGCAGATTCCCTTCCTTGACGCGGAAGTCCAGGTCCTCGGTTTCGACCACGCCGCCGTGGGAACCCTGCTGGTGGAAAAATGGGGACTCCCCGACCCCTTCAGGTTCGCGGTGGCTCATCACCACACTCCCAACGCCCTTCAGGAACCGAAATACCAACCCCTGGTCGACGTGGTCCATGTCGCCAATTCCCTTTGCCTCATGCTCGGCGTCGGACTGGGCGCTGACGGTCTCCAGAGCTACCTCTATCCCGAATCCCTTGAAAGGCTCGGCATCACGGATTACGAAATTCTCATGTCCGAACTGGTGGATTTCGTCGCCCAGGCAGAGGCGGAACTGTCGGAAATGGAGGAAGCTTTCCAATGACGGCCCAACCGCTCATTGTGGCCATCGACGGTCCGGCCGGAGCCGGGAAAAGCACCATTGCGAAACTGGTCGCCGGATCCCTGGGGGTTCCCTACCTTGACACCGGGGCATTGTACAGGGCTCTTGCCCTCTTTCTCGACGGCAGGGGCATTCCGCCCGTGGAAGATGATGCGTTGTTTTCCGCCCTTCAGGAGGTCTCCCTGGAAATAACCGAAAAAGAAATCCTGCTCGAGGGGAAAAATGTCGGGGACGAGATCCGCACGCCCCGCATCGATGCCGTCGTTTCCGCCTACGCATCGCTGCCCATGGTCCGGAACAGGCTCCTTGACCTCCAGCGGGAACAGGGAAAAAGAAAGGGGCTTGTAGCTGACGGCCGCGACATGGCAACTGTCGTATTCCCCGACGCCAGGGTCAAGATATTTCTTACCGCCTCTGACGAGGAAAGGGCTCGGCGCCGTTTTCTCGAACTCAGGGAACGGAAGGAGAACGCCGGTTATGACGATGTGCTTGAACAGATACGGGAGAGGGACAGAGCGGACAGCAGCCGCTCCACAGCTCCGTTGAGAAAGGCCGATGACGCGGTGGAACTGTGTACCGACGGGCTCACTATCGCTGAAGTGACCGCCAGGGTGCTCGCTCTGATAAGGGAAAACCTCAGCAAGGAGAATCACCATGACGCTGTCCAATAAACTGTTTTATTTTTTCGTAAAATGGTTTTTTTATATCTCCCTCAAGGTGTACAACAGGATTTCCATCCGCTGGCTCTCTCCGCTTCCCCGCCGGAATTACATCGTCATCGCAAATCACTGCAGCAACCTTGACCCCGTTGTCATGGGGGCTATTTTTCCCGGAAGACTGCGCTTCCTGGCCAAATCGGAGCTGTTTGAGCCCTTTATTTTCGGGAGCATGGTCCGTGCCCTGGGCGCCACTCCTGTGCAGAAACAGGACAGCCAGAGCGCCGGAGCCGCACTGAGGGCTTTTTTGAAGCTGCTCGATGACGGAGAAAATGTGCTGCTTTTTCCGGAGGGAGGAAGATCCCTGGACGGGAAACTCCAGCCCCTCGAAGGAGGAGCAGCCCTTATCGCCATGAAGTCAGGGGCTCCGGTCGTTCCGGTCTTTGTCGCCGGAACGTTCGAAGCCATGCCTCCGGGCGCGAAATTTGTCAAGCCGCTCCATCTTTCGGTGGTTGTCGGCGAGACCATCGATACAACAGATTTTACAAGCCGTGGCAGGGAGGGGAGAGATCTGCTGCTCAAAAAGCTTGAAGAAGAGCTGATTTCCCTTGAACCAAAGGCCCGTGCCCTTCTTTGACGGCCATGCAGGAACGGAAGGCGGTGATCGCGGGACTGGAGCTCCCGGATCAGCCCTTTTCTCCTTCGGTCCTTCTGGAGGAGCTGGAACTTCTCCTCAGGAACCTCGGCATAGCATCCGCCGGTTCGGTCATCCAGCGGCGAAGCAGGCCCGACCCGGCATTCCTTCTCGGGAAAGGCAAGGCGGAAGAACTGGCTCTCTTCTGCAAAAGCCTGGGCGCCACGCTTCTCGTATGCAATGAAGCACTGACCCCGGGACAGAAGAACAACCTCCAGAGGATCACCGGGGTGGAGGTTTGGGACCGGCCCTTTGTCATAATGAAAATCTTCGAGCTCCGGGCGAGTTCTTCCGAAGCGAAGATGCAGGTGGAAATGGCGCTCTGCAAATACGAAATTCCTCACCTGAAGGGACTCGGGGCCCAGATGTCCCGCCTCGGGGGCGGAATTGGAACCAGAGGTCCCGGAGAAACGGAATTCGAGCGGCACAGGAGAAAGCTTGAACGCCGCGTCCGGGACATCGGCAAAAAACTCGGTGTGCTCAAAAGGAAAAGGACGCTGCAGCGCGACCGGAGGAAGAAAATGAATCTTCCCGTTGTTTCGCTGGCAGGATATACAAACAGCGGAAAATCCTCCCTCCTCCGGGCCCTGAGCGGCGACGAGTCCCTTGTGGCGGAGAACAGGCTTTTTTCAACCCTGGATACCTTCATGAGAAAAGTGAGACTTCCATCGGGAAGGGAGATTCTGCTTTCGGATACGGTGGGCTTCATCAGGGACCTTCCTCCCGGCCTCGTGGCGGCTTTCAGGACAACACTGGAAGAAATCGTGTCGTCCGCTTTTCTCGTTTTTCTCCTGGATGTAGCTGCGCCGGATTACCAGGAGGTCAGAGAAGTGGTCGAGAAAACGGTTCAGGAGATCGGCGGAGGGGATATTCCCCGTTTATTTGCCCTGAACAAATGCGATCTTCTTTCCCCGGAGAAAAGACGGGCTGTGGAGGAGAAGTTCCGGGAGGCAGGGGAAGCGGCTGTTTCGATCAGCGCCCTTTCCGGAGCCGGGTTGCCTGAGCTGCTTGCGGCCCTTGACTCCTTTCTTGAAAAAACAGAGACGATTTCCAGAGAAGGGAATGGAGACTGATGATACGCAGCATGACCGGTTTTACCCGGGAAAGCAGAAACTTCGAGTGGGGAACCCTCACTGTGGAGATTTCGTCGGTGAACCACAGGTACCAGGAGCTTTCTATCCGCCTGCCGAGGGAACTGGCTTCCTTCGAATCGGCAATCGGAGCCCTTCTCCGTTCAGGCCTGGGGAGGGGAAAGGTCAGGTTCTTCGCCGAAATCAGCTGGGCTCCGAGATACAGGGCCCTCGCCATTGACGGGGACGTCCTCAGGAATTATTATACCCAGATTCTTTCCCTCTCCGAGGAACTCGGTACCGGGCAGAGACCGGGGCTTCAATCCCTTCTCTCCCTTCCGGGGGTTCTCGACTCGCCCGCCGTTCTCTCCATGGTGGAGGGGCAAGCGGGCGGGGCCCTAGAAGAGATCGTGGGGGCCGGAATACAGAACCTGGCCGGAATGCGGGAAAAGGAAGGCGTTAACCTGCGGCGGGCAATCGAGGAGTATCTGGACACCTTTGAGTCCCTCATCGATTCCATTGAAAAATATTGGAACGGGAAAAAAGGAGAGCTTTTTGACGAACTCCGGAAACGGGTTACACTCCTCCTTGAAGGAGTGACGACAGAGGCGGACCAGGGACGGGTAGCCCAGGAACTCGCCCTCATGGGGGACAAATGGGATATATCCGAGGAGTTCGTCCGTTCCAGGAGTCATTGCAGGCAATTCCGCGCCATTCTGAAAGGACCTTCTTCCGAGGGAAGAAAACTCGATTTCCTGATTCAGGAAATGAACCGGGAGGTCAATACCATGGGCTCAAAAATTACGGACGCCGAGCTGCGCTGGATGGTAGTGGAGGCAAAGACTCTCCTGGAAAAAATCCGGGAACAGGTTCAGAACGTGGAGTGAGGAAGATGACCGCAAAACTTGTTCATATCGGTTTCGGCAATATGATCGTGGGGGAGAGGATCGTGGCCATCATTCATCCGACATCAGCTCCCATCAAGCGTCTCAAGGAAGAGGCGAAGGAAGACGGGAGGCTCATCGACGCC
The DNA here is from genome assembly GCA_018057035.1 of Aminivibrio sp. The sequence continues at coordinate 24,982 of JAGPEN010000001.1, forward strand.
ACCCAGGGACGCAAAACGAGGGCTATTCTGATAACCGACAGCAACCACGTGGTGCTGTCAGCCATTCAGCCCGAAACTATCGTGAACAGATTCGAGGAAGATATCGAGGATGAATCGCTCGTGCAGGGGTAAGCTCTTCGTTCTTTCCGGCCCGAGTGGCGCCGGAAAGGGAACGCTGCGGAAAAAAGTTTTCGAAACGGTGCAGGACATCCGGTTTTCGATCTCATGCACCACGAGGCCTCCCCGGCAGGGGGAGAAGGACGGCGTTGACTACCGGTTTATTTCCGAAGAGGCTTTTCTTTCCCTTTTGAGGGAAGACAAGTTTCTCGAACACGCGGAAGTGCATGGCCATTACTATGGGACCCTCAGGGATGACGTGGAGCAGGCCCTTTTAAGCGGCCTTGATATGGTGCTCGAAATCGATGTGCAGGGAGCTTTCCAGATAAGGGAAAAAATGCCTGAGAGCATCCTTGTGTTCGTCTCTCCTCCTTCTCTGGAAGAACTGGAGCGCCGGCTCAGGGAAAGAGGAACGGAAAGCGGTGAGGATCTCAGAATCAGGCTGCAGAATGCGCGGCTTGAGATGATGAAATCCGGGGATTATGATTACGTTATCGTGAACGATGACGCCGAACGGGCTTCAGTTGAACTGAAGTCCATAATAACCGGGTTCAGACCATTCAGGGAGGAACGGAAATGATTTTCTACGATATGGATTCTCTGGCTGAAAAACAGGGCATAAACAACAAGTACCTTCTCACCGCCGCCGTGGCTGCCCGTGCCCGGGCCCTCAGCGAACAAAAAGGGCGGACCCTCGACGAAGACAACGAAAAATTCATCTCAACCGCTCTTCAGGAATTTGATCTCGGCGCAGTCCGGCTTTCCCCGGAGCGGGAATCCGCCCCGGAGAACGGAGCCGAATCCGAATCAGGCCATGTCTGATTGGAAACAGAAGAAAAAAGTCGTCCTGGGAATAACGGGAGGCATTTCCGCCTACAAGACCCCGGAAATCGTCCGGGCCCTGGTGAAGGCCGGATGTGAAGTTGAAATCGTGCTGACCGCCGACGGAGAGCGGTTCGTAAGCCCTATGGTTCTGTCCACCCTGGCCGGGAAACGGGTCTGGAGACAGTCGGATTTCCTTTCCGATGACACGGGGTGGAAAATACCCCATATTATGCTTGCGGACTGGGCCGAGGTGATCATAGTCGCTCCATGCACCGCGGAAACACTGTCGAACATGGCCCGGGGGGCTGGGAAAGAGCTGCTCTGTGCCATGCTGCTTGCCACCGGAGCACCCGTAGTGGTATTCCCCGCCATGAACGTGAATATGCTCAACCATCCCGCCACGGCCAGAAACATGGAGATACTGAAGGAAACCGGGGTCATCATCGCCGACCCGGAAACGGGAAGCCTTGCCTGCGGCTACGAAGGCAAGGGAAGGCTCCCCGCCGTGGAGGTCATCCTGGAGGAAATGTGGAAGGCCCTGTGTCCTTCCAAAAAGCTCGAGGGAAAAAATGTGCTCGTCACCGCAGGACCTACGTGGGAATTTCTCGACCCCGTCCGTTTCCTCAGCAATCCAAGCACGGGCAAGATGGGGTATGCCATGGCGAGAGCGGCCTGGTACAGAGGAGCGTCAGTTACCTTTGTCCACGGCCCCGCTTCCTTTTCGAACCTCAGCGGATTTGACGTCAAATCCGTCGTATCAGCCGAGGAGATGAAGCGGACCGTCCTTGCCCTTTCAGAAGAGATGAACTTCATCGTCAAGGCAGCCGCAGTCGGTGATTTCAGGGCTGCCTCCTTCAGCGACAGAAAGATCAAGCGGGCAAATGCCGACACCGTCACGATAGACCTGGTTCAGAACACAGATATCGCTGCCTCCCTCGGAGAGCGGAAAGCGCCCGGCCAGGTCCTTGTGGGCTTCGCAGCTGAAAGCCACGATCTGCTGGCCAACGCCTCCGAAAAAATGAAGAGAAAAAATCTCGATTTTATCGTTGCCAACGACATTACCGCCTCTGACTCGGGTTTCGGGACCGACACAAACACAGTCAAGCTCCTTTCCAGGACCGGGACCGCTGAAGAATTCTCCGGTACAAAAGAGGATGTGGCGGAAAAAGTGTGGAGCAGCATCCTCGAAGAGGACTGGCTTCTGTGAATAGAGTGGGGCCTCCCCGCTTCTGCAACGTCATCGTACCGGGACCATGGTGGAACCCCCTGACCTACGAGCTGCACCCCCCCCTTCTCCGGGGAAGCCGGTTGAAGATCCCTGTCGGCAAGGGAACGCGGTTCGGAATAGTTGATTCTTTTTTTTCCGCTCTTCCTGAAAAGGGGACCTTCAGCATCCGCCAGGCGGAACCCCTTTCGGACAAGAGCCCTTTGCTTACGGAAAACACGGTCGATCTCATTAAATGGACCGGGAATACTTTCCTTTGCGGCTCCGGAGAGGTACTGAAAGTTTCCGTGCCTTCCTCCATTCTCTCCTTTCCCGGCCCCCTTGATGATTTCGACTCCCTCGCCGGGGGGAACCCGCAGGTTTCCGGACAATACGAAGAGAATTTCCTTTATGAATGCGAAACCTCCTCACGGTGGAAAAAACTTGCGGAATTGCTGGAAAAAGGTGATTCCTTTCTTGCCCTTTTCCCGGAACAGGCATTGGCTGCCTCTTTTTTTGAACTTCTTCCTCCCCAGGTGCAGAAGTCCGCTCTCCTCTGGCCGGCCACAGGAGGAAAAAAGCTTCAGGATGCCTGGATTGCCGCCCGCAAAGGAAGTGTTCTTGGCATTGTGGGAGGTCCCGGTGCCGTTTTCGCTCCCATCAGCAGGATCCGTTCCATTATCGTCGATGAAGAAAGCAGCGGCGCCTATAGAACCTACAGGCATCCCTTCCTCAACATAAGGACGGTCGCCGCCAGAAAGGCCCTTCTGGAAAAAGCCGGGCTGACGCTTTCCGGGAGACTGCCCTCCTCAAGGGTGTACCTCCGGGGAAAACCCCGGTGCACGCCCCCTTCTTCCCGGGAAAACGTGAAGTTCGTGGACCTGAAAAACGGTTTTTCATCGGAATTCCAGGGCATCGCCGGTTCTCTCCCCCTTTCCGCCGCTCTTTTCTCTGAAACCGCGAAGGTCCTCTCCGGCGGAAAGGTTGCATTGTGGCTTCTTGACCGGAAGGGATACGCAGGCGAGGTGGCCTGCGAAGAATGCGGCAACCCGATTCTCTGCAGTTCCTGCGGCCGGGTCATGGCCTGGGAAGAACAGCGCCGCAGACTTCGCTGCTCTTCCTGCGGCAGGGTTTCCCCCCTTCCGGAGACCTGCCCCTCATGCAGGGGAGTCCTTCTCTCAGGGAAGCGCCCGGGGCTCGAAGCACTCCTTCCGGTCGCCCGGGCCACTGCCCCCGATGAAAAGCCCGTGTTGATATGGGACGGAACGAAAACTCCGGGCAAAAAGGCAATCCGGGCCCTCAAAAAAGAACTTGACGGGGGAGGAATTATTCTCGGGACCCGTTCCGCCCTGACAGTATGCGACATGTCCGACGTGGGCTTCGCCGCCTGGATCGATGCGGACAGCGAAGTCCGGAACGTGGCCTTTCAAGCGAAATTCACAGCCTTTTCCATGATGTGGGAATCCCTTTGGAGGGGGACTTCAGAAGGACGACGGACCGTTCTTCTTCAAAGCAGACGTCCGGGTTCTGGCTGGCAAAAAAGCATGGTTCTGGGCTGGGATTATTTCTGGAAGGAAGAACTCCGGGAAAGGAAAGACCTTGACCTGCCTCCTTTTTCGTTTCTCTTGGAAATCAAATCGCCTTCCCTGGACCTGAAAGAGAGTATAATGGCACAATTGGAGAAAATTGGCCTGTATCCAATGGATCCGGGAGAACCGCCGCTTGTTTTCTGGGTGACGGCTCCTTCACCAGCCAGGGTCCGGAATGTTCTCGCCCCCTTTTTTTCCATAGGAAACTCCAGGACCGGTTTTCCTGAAATTACCGTCTGGATAGATTAAGGCCAAGGAGGAAAAGCACCCATGCCAGTAGTTTCCATCATCGGAAGACCAAATGTCGGCAAATCTTCGCTTTTTAACCGGCTTATCGGCCGGCGGGAAGCCATCGTCGACGACATGCCTGGGGTGACCAGGGACAGGCTGTATGGCGAAGCCGAGTGGAGGGATAGAAAGTTTTACGTTATCGACACGGGTGGCTTTCTCGCCAAAGATGAAAACGCCTTCGTCCAGGGGATGAGGCAGCAGGTGGCTACGGCCATCACCGAAAGCGACCTGGTTCTTTTCGTCATTGACGGAAAAGAAGGCCCGACCTGGATGGACGAGGATGTCGCGGACATGCTCAGGAAGTCTGGAAAACCCGTTATCGTCGTTGCCAACAAAATTGACGACGGTATCCACGAAGACTCCGTCTTCCAAGCCTATTCACTGGGTTTTGAAGATGTGATCGGAGTCAGCGCCGAACACAAACGGTATATTTACGACCTCCTTGATCTCATTCTGGAAAAGATCCCAGGGGATGACCCCGTCACGGAAGAGGAAAGTTCCGTGAAAGTCGCGATCGTGGGCAGGCCGAACGTCGGGAAGTCAAGCATCCTGAACCGCCTTGCAGGGGAAGAGAGGGCTCTTGTGAGCGACATAGCGGGAACCACGCGGGATGCCCTTGATACGCTGGTGAAGATCGACGGCACGACCTTCCGGTTGATCGACACCGCCGGCCTGAGAAGAAAAAGCAGGGTTGAAGACAACATAGAATATTACTCCTATGTCAGAACGCTCCAGGCCATCGACAGGTGCGATGTTGCCCTCCTGGTAATGGATGCTGGGGAACCCTTTACCGATCAGGACAAAAAGCTTGCGGGGGAAATCATCGAACGGGGAAAAGGAATTGTGCTTCTTTTGAACAAGTGGGATCTCCTCGGGAAGAAAGACAGCCTGGGAGACTCGATGAAAAAGAAGCTCAAGGATGAAATGGTCTTCGTTTCCCATGCGCCTTTGCATTTCGTCTCAGCCCTGACGGGCAGAGGGATGCAGAAAATATCCGACCTGGTGCTCAAGGTATTCGAAAACCGGAGGAAACGGATTAAAACCACTGTATTAAACAGGCTTCTCCGTGATATCCTCGCATTCGACAGGTTGCCGACCGACAACAGGGGAAGAGCCTTCAAGATTTTTTATTGTACCCAGGCGGAAACCAATCCGCCGACGTTTATCTTCTTTGTCAATTTCCCGGAACTGGCGGAAAAAGCCTTTGAAAACCACATAGAAAATGAATTGAGAATACTTGAAGACTTCGAAGGCGTCCCTTTGCGTATTTTCTGGCGGGGAAAAGAGGAAAAATGAAGTTTAATGCTTGACCAGAACTGGACTTGCTGGTAATAATAAACGTAATGATGGTTCGGACCTGAGTTGGCTTTATTTTACCGGAACCGGTACCACATTTTAATCCAGAGGAGGCTGTAAAAGGTGACCAAGGCAGAACTCGTAACTGAGGTTGCAAAAGCGACAGGGTTGAACAAAAAGGCTTCCGGCGCTGCCGTCGGAGCGATTTTCGAAGCCATCGAAAGTGCCCTTGCCAAGGGCGAAAAGGTTCAGCTGGTTGGCTTCGGAACGTTTGAAGTCCGTGAAAGAGCTGCCCGTGAAGGCCGGAATCCCCAGGATCCCAAGAAAGTCATCAAGATCCCTGCGAAGAAGGTCCCCGTTTTCAGACCCGGCAAGGCCCTCAAGGACAAGGTGGAATAATCGCTCTGTTTCTTTTTTTCGTGGGCCTCTTCTCTTTCGAAAGGAGAAGAGGCCTTCATTTTTTTGCTTTCCGGTGCAGTGCGAGCCATTTTTCTCCGGAAAGCTCTTCAGCCCGCGAATTTTCCCCTATACCCAATTCCGCAAATACCTCCGCCCATGGTACATCGCCCCTAAAGGCTTTCAGGTTCTTCAGGAGCTTCTTTCTCCTCTGGGCGAACCCGCTCCTGAGCATTCCTCTCCAAAATGCGTCTGCCGCAAGTTCCCTGTGTTCTTTTCCCAATGTGATTTCCAGCAGGCAGGAATGAACCGCCGGAACAGGACGGAAAGCGGCAGGCGGCACATTCAGGACTTTTCGTGCAGTCCCCATCAATTCAAGGGTCACTCCAAGAGGGTACCTTTCCTTCGTGGAGGGAGGGGCCGTCATCCTGTCTGCGGCCTCTTTCTGAACCATGAGCAGGAAATAACCGGCGGAAGGAAGGGTTTCGAGAAGCTTCCAGAGCAGGGGTGTCGTTATGTTATAGGGGATGTTTGCGACTACCTTGACAGGTGCAGGAGACAGAAGAGAGAAGTCAGCCTCCAGGGCGTCGCCCCATATGAGTCGAAAACGGCCCGGATGGAGAAGGGGAATGTCGGAAAGAAAAGGTTCCAGCCCCCTGTCGATTTCCACGCTGTACAAAAAGGCGCAGGGAGAAGCGAGGAGTTCCCTGGTGAGGACTCCCTGACCAGCTCCGACTTCGAGGAGGACATCTCTCGCTTCCGGAGCGGCCCTTTCCACGATCTTCCCGAGTATGTTCCTGTCGGCAAGGAAATTCTGCCCCAAGCTCTTTTTATGGCGGAACGACTTTTCAACTGCCATCTTTTTTTCACTCCCGTGAGAATACAAAAAAGCGGGGTTATAAACCCCGCTTGTCATTTCTGGTCGGGACGAGAGGATTCGAACCTCCGACCACCTGCACCCCATGCAGGTACGCTAACCAGACTGCGCTACGTCCCGTACTGACCGGGATATTCTACCCTGTTCCGGCGTTCCGGTCAAGGGAGAAAAATAATGTACTCTTTTGAAAAGAGGGAGAGGTGCGGCCTCTCCCTCCGGGAGGTTGAACTTACGCTTCTGCCTTTACCGGCTGCTTGCCCATTTCGGCGAGCTGGCGGTAAATTTCATACCGCTCTTTAGCGTCCTTCTCGGCCTTTGCAAAAAGCTCGTCGGCGGTGTCGGGGAACTCCTTCTTCAGGGAAGCATAGCGGACTTCGCTCATAAGGAATTCCTTGAAATCAGCCTTCGGTTCCTTGGAGTCGAGGGCGAAGGGGTTCTTTCCTTCAAGGGCGAGGTCGGGGTTGTACCTGTAGAGATGCCAGTACCCCGCTTCCACGGCCTTCTTCGTCTGCTCCTGGGTCTTGCCCATGCCGGCACCGATTCCGTGGGCGATGCAGGGGGCGTAGGCGATGACGAGGGAGGGGCCCTTGTAGGCCTCGGCTTCCTTTATTGCCTTCAAGAGCTGGTTCTTGTCGGCGCCCATACCGACCTGGGCAACGTACACATACCCGTAGGTCATGGCTATCCTTCCGAGGTCCTTCTTTTTCACCCGTTTGCCCGCGGCGGCGAACTTGGCGATGGCAGCGGTGGGAGTCGACTTCGAGGACTGGCCACCGGTATTGGAGTATACCTCGGTGTCAAGGACGAGCACGTTCACATCTTCACCGGAAGCAAGGACATGGTCGAGGCCGCCGAAACCGATATCGTAGGCCCATCCGTCGCCTCCGAAGATCCAGAGGGACTTCTTGACGAGATAGTCCTTTCTGCACGCGATCTCGCACAGGAGTTTGTTCCCTTCCGCACCGATATCGCGGTCAAGAACCGCAAGAACCTTTTCTGCCGCGGCCTTGGATTTCTCTCCGTCGTCCCTGGATTCAAGCCACTCGCTGAAAGCGGCCTTCATGTCTTCAGGAATATCCATCTCCACGAGAGCCTTCATCGCATCGATGATATAGGTCATGGTGGCGTTGAGGGAAAGTTTCATGCCGTAGCCGTATTCAGCGTTGTCCTCGAAGAGGGAGTTGGCCCAAGCGGGTCCCTGGCCCTTTGCGTTGACGGTGTAGGGCATGCTCGGTGCGGATCCTCCCCAGATGGAAGAGCATCCGGTGGCGTTGGCTACGATCATCCTGTCGCCGAAGAGCTGTGTGACGAGCTTGATGTAGGGTGTTTCCCCGCAGCCTGAGCAAGCTCCGGAGAACTCAAGAAGCGGCTGGGAGAACTGGCTTCCCTTGACGGTGAACTTGTTCGTCTCGGCGGACTTGTCCGAAACGGTGAGGGCATAGTTCCAGTTCGGGATTTCCTTCTCCTGGCTCACGAGAGGTTTCATCTCGAGGGCGCCGACCGGGCAGATATCCGCGCAGTTTCCGCATCCGAGGCAGTCGAGAGCGTTGACCTGCATCTTGTACTTGTGTCCCGGGAATTCCTTGCCCTTCACTTCCACCGCACCGAAACCTTCCGGAGCTGCCGCGGCCTCTTCGCCGTCCAGAAGGAAGGGACGGATCGCGGCATGGGGGCACACCATGGAGCACTGGTTGCACTGGATGCACTTGTCGCTCTTCCACTCGGGAACGTTGATGGCGACGCCGCGCTTCTCGAAAGCCGCCGTTCCCGACGGGAAATGGCCGTCCTCGCGGCCCAGGAAGGCGCTAACTGGGAGGCTGTCGCCCTTCTGCGCATTGATGGGCATGCAGACTTCCCGTACGATATCGGGAATTTCCTCGGGAAGACCGCTCACAAGGACAGGATCGGCCGTTGCTCTGGCCCATTCCGCAGGGATCTCGATCTTTTTGAGGGCATCCACTCCGGCATCCACGGCCTTGTAGTTCATCTCGAGGATTTTTTCGCCCTTCTTGCCGTAGGTGTGGTCAATGGCGTCCTTCATGTATTTCACGGCATCCTCGATGGGAATAACGCCGGAAAGCTTGAAGAATGCCGACTGCATGATCATGTTGATCCTGTTGCCGAGCCCGATCTCCTCGCCAATATCGATTCCGTTGAGGATGTAGAAGTTGATCTTCCTGTTTGCGAGGTACCGTTTCATCCTGGCAGGAAGGTGGCTTTCAAGATCCTCAAGGGTAGTCCACTGGGTGTTGAGAAGGAACGTTCCGCCTTCCTTCAGGCCTGAAAGCACGTCGTACAGGTGGACGTATTCCTGCTTGTGGCATGCGATGAAGTCAGCCGTGTCGATGAGGTAGGTCGATTTGATGGGCTTCTTTCCGAAGCGGAGGTGGGAAACCGTGATTCCGCCGGACTTCTTCGAGTCATAGGAGAAATAGCCCTGGGCGTACAGGTCGGTCTCGTCACCGATGATCTTGATGGAGTTCTTGTTGGCGCCCACCGTTCCGTCGGAGCCAAGGCCCCAGAACTTGCAGCGGATGGTCCCTTCCGGCGCCGCGGCAATTTCCTCGGCGACGGGCAGGGAGGTAAAGGTCACATCGTCGGTGATGCTGATGGTGAAATGATCCCTGGGCTGGTAGGAGTTGAGGTTATCGAAAACGGACTTGATATGGGTCGGGGTGGTGTCCTTGGATCCGAGACCGTACCTTCCGCCGATGACGAGCGGCTTGACGGCCTTGTCCTTGAAGAGCGTGCAGACATCCTCATACAGGGGCTCCCCGAGTGCGCCGATCTCCTTGCACCTGTCGAGGACCGCAATACGCTTCACTGAGGCGGGAAGGACGTCAAAGAAGTATTTCTCCGAGAAGGGCCTGTACAGGTGCACTTCCACGACTCCCGTCTTTTCTCCCCGGGCGTTCAGGTAGTCGACGGTCTCCTCGATCGCCTGGCAGACGGAACCCATGGCCACTATGACGTTCTCGGCATCGGGTGCACCGTAGTAGTTGAACGGATGGTACTCACGGCCGGTGAGCTTTTTGATCTCCTGCATGTAGGCCTCGACGACCTCGGGGATATCGGTGTAGAACCGGTTGGCTGCTTCCTTGGCCTGGAAGAAGATATCCGGGTTCTGCGCGGTCCCCTTCTGGTAGGGGTGCTCGGGGTTCAGGGCGCGGGCCTTGTACCTGGCGATCGCGTCATAATCGACGATCTTCGCGAGGTCGTCATATTCAAGGACGTCGATCTTCTGAATCTCGTGGGAGGTGCGGAATCCGTCAAAGAAGTTCAGGAAGGGGATGCTGGCCTTAATTGCTGAAAGATGGGATACTGCGGTGAGATCCATGACCTCCTGCACGCTGCCGGAGGCAAGCATTGCAAAACCTGTTCCGCGGCAGGCCATGACGTCGCTGTGGTCGCCGAAAATGGACAGGGCGTGAGCCGCGAGGGATCGGGCTGTGACGTCAAAGACGCCCGGAAGCATTTCGCCCGCGATCTTGTACATGTTGGGCATCATGAGGAGAAGACCCTGGGAGGCCGTGAAGGTTGTGGACAGAGACCCGGCCGAAAGGCTTCCGTGGACGGCCCCGGCCGCTCCCGCTTCAGACTGCAGCTCTGTGACCTGAACCGTCTTCCCGAAAATGTTCTTCCTGCCGTGAGCTGCCCATTCGTCAATCAATTCGGGCATCGGCGAGGACGGCGTTATCGGGTAGATTGCAGCAACTTCGGTAAAGGCATATGAAACATGAGCCGCAGCGGTGTTGCCGTCCATGGTTTTCCAGTTTCTTTTCATTAAGGTACCCCCTCTTGAATTTCAGGCAGGGGCACCTTGAGCCCCTCGGCCTGATTATTATTCCTTCGGAAAAAGTGCGAAAGGTGATTCCGGACTGCCATACCTTTTTATTTTACATCAAAAAAGGGATTTTGCATTCTGTATAATCTGAGCGCTGGGAAAAAACGAAAACCATAAAACATACGTTTTCACGTGCTGATCTTACCATAAAGACACGTCCAGTCAATTTTGTGAATCCATAGCGAGCCGGAGCCCTGCAGAGAACTTTTCACAGCAGGGAAACAGGTTCTGCGGCGGTAATTGGGTCCGGTTATCCAGGGAGAGAATGGTTTCTCCGGCACCGGTCGTACGGAGCCGGTGACAAGGCTGTTATAATTGTAGTCCTGAAAACCTTGAACTGAACGAAGAGGGGTTCCGAATGTGAGCGATCTGAACAGAACCATTGTCTTGCCGGAGAAGGAAATTCTTCCCCTTGAAATGGACCGGGGGAAAAAAGGAGCGGAGGTATTTCTGGAAATCGGATTCGGCAACGGAGAATTTCTTGAGAACCTTGCCGGTGAAAACAGCGACGGGGTATTCTGGGGCGTCGAAATGTCAAGGGCATGCCTGATGAGAGCCTGCCGGAGAATTCAAAAAAAAGGGCTCCGCAATGCCTTCCTCATCTGCGGGGATGCCAGGTTTATATTGAAAGAATGTATTCCGCCCCGTTCCCTTCAGGGTATTTTTATGAATTTTCCCTGCCCCTGGCCGAAGAAGAAGCATTCGAAGAGAAGGGTTTCGAGCGGGGAATTTTCGGCGGAAATCGCCAGGGTACTCAGGCCCGGAGGTTTTTTTGAACTGGTCACCGATGAGGAAAGGTACGGGATGGAAGTCCGGGACGCCCTTGCATCTCACCCTGCTCTGTCCCTCAGCGTGTGGGAGACCAATCCTCCGAGAGAGGTTACCACGAAATATGAACGTAAATGGCTTGAGATGGGGAAAAAGATATTTCTGTCACGTTTTTTGAAACGGGACGGAAGCTGCGAAAGGAAGTCCGGTTTCTTTGGGAGGTCTGAAGAAGTGCATGTCCGCGTGATGGGAAAACATGATCTTGATTCTTTCCTCGGCAGTCTTTATGGCACAGAAGGCGGTGTTCCGGAGGGGCGCTGGGTATTCAAGAAACATTATGTTTCGGAAGACGGCGCCCGCCTGATTGAAGTGGTCACTACCGACGGAGGTTTCGAACAGAAGTTTTTTCTCCAGGCCGTTCAGCGGGAGGAAGATGTGCTTATCAAAGTGTCGCCCTATTCCGCTCCTTTTCTGACGCCTTCTGTCAAGGACGCCATTGAAAAACTCGCGGAAAAACTCGGCGCCCCCGCGGGCGAAGAGTCACTCTGCTGGCAGTGCTGAGGAGGTGCAGGTCAGGTGAAGGAAGCCCGTCCGACCTCCGGGAAGGTGCTGCAGGCCCTTTTCAACATTCTCGGTGACATCCGCGGCAAGGCCTTCCTCGACCTTTTTTCGGGAACGGGAAGAGTTGCCCGTTCAGCGAGGGAATGCGGAGCGGATCCTGTGGTGGCTGTTGAAACCCTTCCCCGGAGGGTGAAGGACATCAGATCCCTTTTTCCGGGAGATGAAGGTGTTACCATACTGTCTATGGATGTCAGGAGAGCCGTCGGTTTCCTGCGGAGAAAGAGTCTTGTTTTCGACGTGATTTTCGCGGATCCCCCCTACGGGGCAGGGTGGCCCTCCGTCCTCGGCCCCATCCTCTTCCCCCCCGAAGGTTCACTCCTTGCCCCAGGGGGAGTGGCGGTCGTGGAACATTCAGCAAAAGAGGAGATACCGGAAGGAGAAGGATGGAGGGTTATCGACCGCCGCGAATACGGAGACACGGTCCTGACATTTCTCTCGTCTGCCGGGAGAGGGGGAGAAAAATGAAACGATCCATCAGCGCGGTGTACCCTGGTTCCTTCGACCCGATTACGAACGGGCACATCTACATTGCGGAGCGGGCAGCCGCGCTTTTCGACGAGGTTGTGGTCAGTGTCCTGTTGAATCCCCAAAAAAAGGCGGCCTTTACCGTGGAAGAGCGGAAGGCGATGGCACGGGAGGCTTTAAGCCATCTTTCCAACGTAAAGGTCGACTCCTTCTCGGGGCTCCTCGTGGACTTTCTGAGGCAGGAGCAGAGCCGCATCATCATCAGGGGGCTCCGGGCCCTTTCGGACTTCGAGTACGAATTCCAGCTCGCCCTCATGAACAGGCAGCTTGCCCCGGAAATCGAGACGCTGTTCATCGTGACCGAGGCCCGGTATTCCTACCTGTCAAGCCATGCTGTGAAGGAAATATACCAGTTCGGAGGCGCAGTTCACGACATGGTTCCCCCCGGGGTCTTCCGGAGGCTCAGGGAACGTTTTCCCCTTCCGAGAAACATTCTTCCATGAGGGGATGGCGTTTCTTTTCCTCTCCCGGAGAAAAAACTGCCGTCAGCTCTTCCCAGACGTTGGCCGCCGACTCCTCGATGCCCGAGAGAAGAAGACCTTCTCCCCTCAGCCCTGCGGGGGCTTTCCCCATCACCGGAAGGCGGGCCGCTGACCGCATTTTCCGAAGGATCTCCATGCCGACAGAATCCGCCCCGAGAACCCGTATATATTGAGGACCCGAGCGCTGGAGCTCCCTGTTTTCCTGGTGACCGATCCCCAGAAGGAAATGGACCAGCTGGCGCTGTATTCTGCCCCGCGGATAACGGGCCGTGGTGCATTTCGAAACGAACTCGGACCAGGAAGAACAGAGAGCAGCATATTTCAACAGCCGGTTTTCCATCCCTTCGGTCATCTCGGAGGACAGGGCAAGTTCTTCCGCCGGAGTCCTGAGAAGAAGAAAACGGATCAGCCTCCAGAGCATTTCCCTGGAGAGGACCACATTCCCCCTCCGGATGCACCGGTTCAATATACTGACGGTAGAGGAGGGAAGAGCTTTTTCCGCCTCTTTCCGGTTGCCCTCCTCCAGGGCTTTTCTCACCGCGGAAGCGCTCGGGAAAACACTTGCGAGATCAGGGTCATGAAAAGCCGCTCCCATCCGCTGAACGGGCCTGCAGGCAATGGAGTATCCCTTCCTGAGAATCCTCTCCATGTAGGAGAGTGCCAGGGTATTGTTGGGCCTCGACACGAATGTCCCCCATCCACTGTGAATTTCTTCCAGTGCTGCAGCCCTGGCCTTGACGTAGGAAAATCCCGAATTCAGCTTTTTTTTCAGATTATCCTTGAAATGCGAGGGTTCGTGCACTAAAATATCAAGGATAGGAGCCGGCTCGAATTCCGGCTGCTCCATTCCGAAGGAAAGGGTCTCAACCATTCCTGTGGCGGCAAGAATATCCACGGCGCCGGCGGCAAAAATTCCGGCGTTATGGCAGGAAAAAAAAGCAGGCAGTTCAAGCACGAGATTGGCCCCTGCCCCGAGAGCGGACTCGGCACGGTCCCATTTGCTCATAACGGCAGGCTCGCCCCGTTGGGTAAAATAGGACGACAGCACGACGACTACGGCATCGTCCTTGTTTTCCCTTGACTTTCCCAGATGGAAAAGATGACCGTTATGGAACGGGTTATATTCGGCCACAATACCTATTATTTTTTTATATATTCCGACCATCCGCCTTTCACCGGGCTGCACCATACGATACAGCCGGGAAGAGGCGGCGGTCAAGCAGAAGAGAGGAAGGGGTCGCGCAATGAAAATTCTGGTGGTCAACTGTGGTAGTTCATCCCTCAAGTATCAGCTTTTTGACATGACCGACGAATCGGTGCTCGCCAAGGGACTTGTGGAGAGAATAGGCATAGAGGGAGCCCGTATCAAGCATACGAAGACCGGCATGGATTCCGTCATCAGGAACACCGAAATTCCCAACCACAAGGTGGCCTTCAAGGTAGTGGTCGAGGCGTTGCTCGACGGCGACCATGGGGTTCTGAAGAGCCTCGATGAACTTTCCGCCGTGGGACACAGGGTTGTGCATGCCGGTGAAAAGTATGCCGGTTCCGTCATGATCACCCAGGACGTCATCGATGCCCTTGAAGAATGCGTGCCCCTCGCGCCCCTTCATAACCCCGCAAACCTGATGGGAATTTACGCCGTCACCGAAGCCCTTCCCAACATACCCCAGGTCGGCGTTTTCGACACGGCGTTCCATCAGACCATGCCCGGGTACGCCTATATGTACGGAGTTCCCTACCATTATTACGAGAAGTATAAGGTCCGCCGCTACGGCTTCCACGGCACAAGCCACTTCTACGTGTCCAGGAAAGCTGCGGAAATCCTCGGAAAACCCGTGGAGTCACTGAACATCGTCACCTGCCATATGGGGAACGGGAGTTCCATCGCCGCCGTCAAGGGAGGAAAATCCATGGACACCAGCATGGGATTCAGCCCTCTTCCCGGAGTGATCATGGGCACGAGGTCAGGAGACGTGGACCCGCTCCTTGTTTCCTTCCTCTCGGAACAGGAAGGAATTGACAACAAGGCCATGAGCCACGTCCTCAACAAGGAAAGCGGTCTTCTCGGCATCTCGGGCGTGAGCAGCGACCTCAGGGACATTGAGGAAGCGGCTGATGCCGGCAACCCGAGAGCACGGCTTGCCGAGGAAATGCTCTATTACGGCGTCAAAAAGTACATCGGATCCTATGCGGCTGCCATGGGCGGAATCGATGTACTGGTCTTCACAGCCGGCATCGGGGAGAACAGCGCCCGGGCCCGGGAAGGGATTTGCTCCGGCCTCGAATTCATGGGAGTGAAGCTCGATCTTGAGAAAAACCAGATCCGCGGCAAGGAGCGCATCATCAGCACGGACGACAGCCGGGTTAAGGTTCTCGTCGTTCCCACCGATGAAGAACTCGTCATCGCCAGGGATACGAAGAAGATCGCCATGGACAGGAACTAGCGGAACCCTTCCGGGAGGCTCTTCAGAATGCTGACGGAAAAGCCGGCTTCATGGAAATTCGAGCTTGAAACTCCGGAACTCGGCAACCCGGAAGCCGTGACATTTCTTCATGACGAAGCGGAAACAGGGCAGCTCGAGGGCATTTTGTACGACGGCCTGACGTTCAGCTTCGAGGGACCGGTCATCGTGGATGCAGAGGGGCGCTGGCTCGACAGCGATCTTGCGGTTTCATTGAAGATTTCCGCGACCTTTTCCGCCCCATGTTCACGATGTCTTGAACTTTCACGTATTGAAATTCTGAACGATTTCCTGTATCTTTATTCATTGCGGAAGAAAGAGTCTCCAGAGGAAGCTCCGGAAGATGAAAATTTCCATGTAGTACTGGTGTCGAGATGGCAGCGTTTTTTCGATATTTCGGATCACGTGTGGGAGAGCGTTGTCGTATCCCTTCCCAGCAAGGTTCTTTGTTCATCCGGCTGCAAGGGATTATGCCCCCAGTGCGGGCGTCCTCTCAAGAACGGCGATTGCGGCTGTTCAGCGAAAGAGCTTGATCCGAGGATGGAAAAGCTTCTCGGCATTAAAATTGAAGAGACGAAAGAATAACGAAAAGGAGGGAAGTCCAGAATGGCAACGCCGAAAAGCAGGGTATCCCATGCCCGTACACATAAAAGAAAGTCCGAGTGGATCGGGGCTCTTACTGCTCCGGAAGTGACGACGTGCCCCCATTGCGGTGAGGTGATCCAGAATTACCGGGCCTGCGGTGAATGTGGTTTTTACCGGGGCAGGCAGGTAGTAAAAACCGCCTCGGAAGAAAAGAAAGAGGCTTGATCTGAAGAAACCGGGCAAGAGGAAGGGAGACCTTCCTCTTTTTTTATTTTTCCGTCTTCCCCCATATTGACCGTTCGCCCCCCTGGTACTATACTTTCCACATCTTAAGAGCAGATAATATCATCAGGTGCCAAAATGGAGGGGACATCCATCAAGTCTCAGAAAAAGAAAAACAGGCAGGACAGGCTCTTAAAACTTATCGAACAAAATCCGCTGGCCACCGATGAGGAACTCGCAGCCTCTCTTGAGGCGAGCGTGAGCACCATCAGGCTGGACAGAGCCGTTCTGGGTGTCCCTGAGTTGAGGGAGAGAATGCGCTCCATGGCCCAGAAGGCCACCAGCAGGCTTCGCTCGCTGAAACAGAGCGAAGTGGTCGGGGACCTTCTCGAACTCGAGCCGAACAAGTGGGCCCTTTCGGTGCTTGAGACCCGCAGAGAGATGGCTTTCCGGAAAACGGACATGGTGTGGGACCATTACATTTACGCCCAGGCCAGTTCCATAGCCATCGCCGTCGTGGAAGCCGACCTGGTCATAGTGGATTCCATGCGGGGGGAATACAAGGGACACGCGAGAGTTGGAGACTCCCTGGTCGCCAGGGCAAAGGTCGGTGTTCAGAAAGACGGAAAGTACATCGTCAGCGTGAGGACAAAGGTCGGCGAAAAAGAAATTTTCGTGGGGAGATTTATCGCTGCAATTGTTTCGCAAAACGGACCGGCGTAGCGTGAGAGAGGTGATCTTCATTTGATTCTTGCCCTTGATGCCATGGGCGGTGACCATGGCCCTTCAGAAGTGTGCAGGGGAGCCATAGCCGCCTGCGAAGAGCACTCTGATCTTGAACTTGTACTTGTGGGCAATAGCTCGGATATTGAACCTATGCTCGACGGAGCGTCCCCGGACGTTTCCGGGAGGATTTCCATAGTCCACGCCGAGGAACGTATCGGCATGGATGAGCATCCCACGGTCGCCATTCGGAAGAAGCGCCATTCAAGCCTTCGGATAGCCATGGAAATGGTCCGGAGCGGCGAAGCCTTGGGGTGTGTTTCCGCCGGCAACACGGGAGCTATCGTCGCCGGCGGAGTGCTTGTCGTGGGGAGGATTTCCGGAATTGACCGTCCTGCCCTTGGCGTGGCGCTGCCTACGCTCAACAAATACACCTTCCTTCTTGACGTCGGAGCGACCGTACGGAGCAAACCAGAAAACCTGTTCCAGTTCGCCCACATGGGCAACGTGTATTCAAAGAAAATACTCGGAGTTTCCGAACCCCAGGTTGCCCTCCTGGCCAACGGATCCGAGGAGATCAAGGGCGACGAAGTCATTGCCGGAGCGAAAGCCCTCATAAAGGCGAGCACCCTGAATTTCACCGGATATGTTGAGGGCGACGACATACCCTATAGCCGCGCCGACGTGGTGGTGTGCGACGGCTTTTCGGGAAACGTGGTGCTCAAGTTTGCGGAAGGCCTGATGTCGGCCGTGTATTCCATACTCAAGGAAGAGATGGGGCACAGGATAATGCCCAAGCTCGGAATGGTCTTCATGATCCCGATGATGAAGGATCTCTGGGCGCGGTTTAATTACGAAAAACACGGAGGCACCCCCCTCCTTGGAGTGAACGGGATCGTTGTGAAAGCCCACGGGCGCTCAAAGGCTCCGGCAATCACAAATGCCCTGAGAGTCGCACGGAATTTCGTTCTGCAGAACGGCGTCGAACTGATCAGAGAAGAGTTGGGGTAAAGGAGGTTTCCCCTATGGGTTTTTATTCCGGTATTTCCGTTTCCATAAAGGGCACGGGAATGTACGTACCAGAGAAGGTGCTGACGAACAACGATCTTTCGCAGATGGTGGAAACCAGCGACGAATGGATCCGGGAAAGAACCGGCATCTGCCGCCGCCACATTGCAGCGGAGGGAGAACTGACGAGCGGGGTAGCCGCCAAAGCTGCCCGGAACGCCCTCGTGAATTCCGGCACCGATCCTCTGGAGCTGGACATGATTATCGTTGCGACGAACAGCCCTGATACCCTTTTTCCCGGAGTCGGTCCCAAGGTCCAGGGAATTCTCGGAGCTGGAAAGGCCGGCGCTTTTGACGTCCAGTCGGGGTGCACCAGCGGCGTGTATGCCCTTTCTCTGGCCGCCGGCGGGATCGCGTCCGGAATCTGGAAAAAAGTTCTCGTCATCGGAGCTGAAGTCCTTTCCCCCATTATCGACTGGACCGACAGGAACACATGCATTCTCTTCGGTGACGGTGCGGGGGCCATGGTGCTGGGGGTATCAGGAGAAGGGGAAGGCCGTTTCATTTCGGCAGACCTGAGGTCAGACGGAACAAAACACGACCAGATCACATTATCCGGCGGGCTTGTGGAACATCCGGCTTCACCTGAAACTCTTGAAAACAAGCTTCACTTTGTCTCAATGAAAGGAAATGATGTTTTCCGTTTCGTCAACAGGATCATTCCGCCTTTTTTGCGCCAGTTTTGCCTCGATTCCGGGATGGAGCCGGAAGATATCGCCTGGTGGTTTTTCCACCAGGCAAACCAGAGGATTATCGAGCGGGCGGCGGAGCGTCTTGGGATTTCTCCGGAGAAAGTTGTCATCAACATAGACGAATACGGAAACACCTCAGCGGCTTCGGTTTTCATCGCCCTTCACGAATTTCTCGGGACGGGCAGGGTGCAAAAAGGAGACAGGCTGCTCTTTACGGCTTTCGGAGCGGGCATGACATATGGAGGTATCATCTATGAAGCATGACTCCGGCGCTGCATTCAGCGACAACAGGATTACCCGTCTTCTCGGGTGCGACTATCCCCTGGTCCAGGGAGGCATGGCCTGGGTGGCGGATGCCAGCCTTGCCGCTGCGGTGAGCAACGGCGGAGGACTCGGCCTCATCGCCGCAGCAAATATGCCGCCGGACCTTCTCGAGCTCCAGCTGCAAAAAGTGAGGACCCTGACGGACAAGCCCTTCGGTGTCAACATCATGCTCATGTCGCCCACTGTAGACCAGGTGATCGACCTCGTGGCCAGGTACAGGGTACCCATCGTGACCACCGGAGCGGGAAGCCCGGGAAAGGTCATCGAGATCCTCAAGCCCCTCGGGACGATAATCGTCCCCGTCATTGCCTCCGTTGCCCAGGCGAAAAGGGTTGAAAAGCAGGGAGCCGACGCAGTGGTGGCCGAAGGGATGGAAGCGGGCGGGCATATCGGTGAACTCACCACTATGGTGCTCATTCCCCAAATTGCCGATTCCGTGGAAATACCCGTCATTGCGGCGGGCGGCATTGCCGACGGCAGAGGGGTGGCGGCGGCCTTCGCTCTCGGGGCTGAAGGCGTTCAGGTCGGGACCCGGTTTATCTGCTGTGAGGAATCCACTGTTCACCCGGCCTACAAGGAAGCCGTCATCAATGCCAGGGACCGGAGCAACGTGGTGACCGGCCGTTTTACCGGCCACCCCGTCCGCTGCCTGAAGAACAAGCTGACTGCTAAATTCGAGGAACTCGAAAAAAGCGGCGCCTCGGTAGAAGAATACGAAC
This sequence comes from Aminivibrio sp., assembly GCA_018057035.1. The sequence continues at coordinate 44,615 of JAGPEN010000001.1, forward strand.
GGCTCGGCGCCGGGAAACTCCGGGCCGCCGTTGTGGACGGCGACGTGGAGTGGGGGTCGATCATGGCGGGGCAGAGCGCGGCTCTCGTAAACGACATTCTGCCCGCGGCCGAGATCATAAGGGAGCTCTTTTCAGGAGCGGAGCGGATAGTCAGCTCCCTCCCCGGAAAGGTCTCCAGGTGAGGTGATAGGGGATATGACCTACGCGCTGGTCTTTCCAGGCCAGGGGTCCCAGGAAACGGGGATGGGGAAGGATTTTTACGATGCCTTCTCCTCGGCAAGGGACGTTTTTCACCGCGCCGACCAGGCCCTCGGATTTTCGCTGTCGAATATCATCTTCAACGGCCCTGAGGAAGAACTCAGGAGAACGGCTTTTACCCAGCCGGCAATCCTCACGGTCAGCATAGCCGTCCTGGAATGCCTCAGACGGGAAGCCGGCATCTCGCCGACTCCTCTTTTCCTTGCGGGACACAGCCTCGGCGAGTATACCGCCCTTGTGGCCTCGGGTGTCCTTTCCCTCGAAGACGGTGTGCGGCTGGTTCATCTTCGGGGCAGGCTCATGCAGGAGGCTGTGCCGGAGGGAGAAGGCGCCATGGCCGCAATCCTGGGACTTGCACCGGAGTCCGTCGCGGCAGTCTGTAATGAAGCAGCTCCGGAAGGCGAGTGCCAGCCGGCCAACTTCAACTCCCCGGGGCAGGTGGTTATTTCCGGCAGCACCGCATTCGTCCAGGCAGCCATGGAAAAGGCAAAAGAGGCGGGGGCGAAAAAAACGGTTCTCCTGAACGTCAGCGCCCCTTTCCACAGCAGGCAGATGCGCCCCGTTGCGGATAAGCTGCAGGAGGCCTTCAGCTCCATGAACTGGAGCGAACCGTCTGTGCCGATTGTCTGCAATGCCCTGGCGATCCCCGTGCATTCGGCCGGCGAAATCCAAAAGGCCCTTTTTGACCAGACCTTTATGCCTGTCCTCTGGCAGAACTCGGTCATCAGGATGGCTGACGACGGCGTGGATTCTTTCTTTGAGATCGGCCCCGGAGCAGTGCTCACCGGGCTGGTAAAGAAATGCAGAAAGGGCGTTGCAGCCCAGGCCTGCAGTTCAGTTCCCGAATTTGAGGCTCTTTCAAACAAACTGAAGGAGATGGTGTAGAATGGCTGATGCCAGGATCGCACTTGTGACCGGTGCAGGCAAGGGAATCGGCAGAGCAGTTGCCCTTCGACTTGCTGCAATGGGTTTCCTGGTCGCAGTGAATTACAACCGGAGCGAAAAGGCGGCAGACGAAGCCTGCCGCCTCATCAAGGACGGAGGCGGAACTGCCCTTCCCTTTAAGGCAGACGTTTCTTCCGGAAGCGACGTTAAGGCCCTGTTTGCCGATGTGGAACGCGGACTTGGACCCGTTGCCGTACTCGTCAACAACGCGGGAATAACGAAAGACGGCCTTCTCATGAGAATGGGAAGCGAAGATTGGGATTCCGTGCTGACAGCAAATCTCTCCTCGGTGTATCATTGCACGAAGGAAGCGATACGCGGAATGGTTCGGGCGAAATGGGGAAGGATCATCAATATTTCGTCGGTGGTCGCCCTGATAGGCAATCCCGGGCAGGCGAATTACTGCGCATCCAAGGCGGGCATCATCGGTTTTACCAAGGCTGTGGCGCGGGAATACGCCGGCAAGGGCATCACGGCGAACGCCCTGGCGCCTGGGTATATTTCAACAGAAATGACGGATTCCCTTCCTGAAGCCGCACGGAACGCGCTTTTGCAGCAGGTTCCCGCCGGCCGGCCGGGAACGCCGGAAGATGTGGCCGCTGCGGCCGCCTTCCTGGCATCCGGGGATGCGTCGTATATTAACGGACAGGTTATCGCCGTTGACGGCGGTATGACCATGTGCTGAAATACAATGGAAGGGGGTGAACGAGGATGAAAAAAGAGGAAATGCTCGCCCGTTTGAAAGAAATCATCATCGACAGGCTTGATGTCGAAGAGGACCAGATAGTGCCGGAAGCCTCCTTTGTGGAAGATCTCGGTGCAGATTCGCTGGACATCGTCGAGCTCATTATGGGCATCGAAGAAGAATTTGACATTGAAATTCCCGACGAAGACGCTGAAAAGCTGACCACGGTGGGAGAAGCAATGAACTACACCCTCGGCAAACTCGGCGTTGACGAGTAAACCGGAGAGGAAGACGGTTTTGGCGGGAATCCCGATGGATTTCCCGCCAAAATCCTTCTTTTATCAAGTTCCAATCCTGCTGCGGAGGAGTGAAGCGTTTTGAGAAGGGTTGTCGTTACCGGGCTGGGAGTGGTGAGCCCTATAGCAACAGGAAGAGAAAATTACTGGCAGGCATTGAAAGAAGGCAAAAACGGCATCGGGCCGTACACCACTTTTGATGTCACGGATTGCCCTGTCCCCTTCGGAGCGGAAGTCAAGGATTTTGACCCGTCCCAGTGGATGGAAAACAAGGAAGCCAAGCGCTCCGACCGGGTCATTCAATTTGCAGTGGCAGCCGCGGATTTGGCCGTCGCTGATGCGAAGCTTGATACGGCAAGCCTGGATCCCCATAAATTCGGAGTCTATATCGGAAGCGGACAAGGTGGCATAGAAACGACATTCAACAACTTCAAGACCATGATGGCAAAAGGGGCGAAAAGGGTCAGTCCCTTTTTTATTCCCATGATGATCAGCAACATGTCCACGGCTTACGTGGCCATCAAGCATCAGGCCAAGGGACCGAACATGTGCGTCGTCACAGCCTGTGCCACGTCGGTCCACAGCATGGGCGAGGCATACCACACCATCATTCGGGACGACGCCGATGTCATTCTTGCCGGTGGCACTGAAGCCGCCCTCAGGAGCATAAGCATCGCCGGCTTCGCCGCCATGAAAGCGATCTCCACGCGGATGGACGCCCCCGAAAAAGCGTCCCGTCCCTTCGATGCAGACCGTGACGGATTTGTCATGGGCGAAGGGGCAGGAGTGCTCGTCCTCGAAGAACTGGAACATGCGCTGAAAAGGGGCGCCCATATTTACGCCGAGCTTGTCGGTTACGGCTCCACCTGTGACGCGAGCCACATCACAGCTCCCGACCCTGCGGGCGACGGCGCGGCCAGGGCGATGCGGAAAGCGATGGCCCACGCAAAATGGCTGCCGGAAGACGTGGATTACATCAATGCCCACGGGACTTCCACCCCCCTCAACGACAAGATGGAGGCCCTGGCTATCCGTTCGGTTTTCGGGGAACATACGGACAAAGTGCTGGTCAACTCGACCAAGTCCATGATCGGGCATTGCCTGGGCGCCGCAGGTGCGCTGGAAACAGTGGCCGCCATGCAGTCCATCGAGGAGGGCATAATCCACCCGACGATCAATCTTGACACTCTCGACCCCGAGTGCGCCATCAATGTCGTCCGCGCCAGGGCGGTGGAAAAGAATGTTTCAAGATTCCTTGTCAACAGTTTCGGATTCGGCGGACACAACGGCGTGGCTGCCTTCCAGAAATTTGAGGAGTAGGCGCATCCTTTCTCCATGAACTATGCTGCCTGGTTTTCCGGAGAACTGGAAAAACTCCAGGATCGTCTTGGGTATCATTTCAGCGATGCCGGAAAATTGGAGAATGCTCTTGTGCATTCTTCCTATGCTTACGAAAAGGGGAAAATGGAGCATAACGAAAGAATGGAGTTTTTGGGAGATGCCGTGCTTGAACTCGGCGTCTCCCGTTTTCTGTACGATTCGTTTCCCTCCTTCGACGAAGGCAGGCTGACCCGTTCCAGGGCCGCCATTGTCTGCGGAAAATCCCTTGCTGAGTGGGGAGGGGAGCTTGGACTGAGCGAACTGCTCAGGACGGGAAAAGGCCTAGAAACAGAACAGGTGCGGCACAGCTCCCTGTGTTCCGACGCGGTGGAGGCACTTTTGGGGGCCGTTTTTCTTGATGGGGGATACTTACCGGCCATGGCCTCAATCGACCGATACCTGGCTTTCCATCTTTCACGCCACCCCATCAGCGGCACCGAGAACGACCCGAAGTCGGCACTCCAGATGATCGCTCATGAAAAAGGCCTGCCAAGCCCTGTTTACGAAATCCTTTCAATCTCAGGCCAGCCTCACTCACCCCGTTTTTCGGTCCGGGTCATGGTCGGGAATGAAGAAGCGGCAAGGGGTGACGGCAAAAACAGGAAAGACGCGGAGTTTGCCGCCGCCCGAAACGCCTTTTTTTTGCTGAACCGGGAGGGCTCGGAGCCGGAATGAAAAAAAACGCCGGGAAAGATTCGCTTTTTTCTGCCGTCCTTTTCTCTCTTTTCCTCCTTCTCGTTCCGGCATCGCCGGCACACTCATGGGAACTGTACGTGTCCTCGCCATGGCTTTCCACGATCGCCCGCTTTATCGGCGGGGTGAACGTGTCCGTAAAAGCGGTCCAGGAATGGAACGAAGAAGGAATCCCCATCAGGAAGATCCGCAGCCGGAACATCCCTGCCAACTCCAGAATCGTAGCCCTGGACGCATTCGAGGCCACTTCGCTCGGTCTTGACGAAAAGCGGTTCACCGGTCTTTTCATGCTCTATGGAACAGTGCCTTTCGACAGGACAAGAGCTGACTATCACTTTTCCGATCCGTCGGTACTCCCCTTCATTGCTCAAAGAGTGCTGACCGCACTGTCCCAGTTCGATCCCGGGAACTATTCCTATTACCAGAGAAGATTGTCGGAATTCCAGACCAGGCTCGACAGCACAGTCCTCGTGGGAAGGCAACTCCTGAAAGATTACCCTGTTTTTGACCTTTCCGGAGGGTTTTCCAGCATGCTTTCTGCGGCGGGATGTACTTTGCTGCCCGGGGACGAAAAGGTAAAAACCTGGAGTAGGGGAGAGGACCTGCAGAGCCTGCAGGCTGCCGTCAGTGACGCAGTGAAGCGGAGAATTCCCGTGATAGTCGACCCCAGCACTCCTAAACCGGTCAGGGAAGCGCTGAAAGGGAACAAAGACGTCCTGTTCCAGGGACGCCCCGGCCAGGAACAGGACCTGCTTCTTTTTTTCCATGACCAGTTTCTTCTTTTGTGGAATCGCCTCGCCCCACTCAGGCAGCACCGGCAGGAAGGAAAAGAGAACTCCTGAAAAAAAGAAGCTATCCGTTTTTTCTCTTCGTTCACCGTGCCTCTTTCAGGGAAAGAAACGGGCAGGCGGCGAGAAGAAGCGCGGCGCTCAGAAGATAAAAGGGGAGCCCTTTCCCCGTATGATCAAGAAGCATCCCCATGACCACCGGCCCCGTGGTCATTCCCAGGCTGAAGGAAATGTTGAAAAAGCCCATGATTCGTCCGGAACCGTATGTCTTCCCCCTTGAGGCAGCCAGGGCCGCCAGGGAAGGAGAGGCGAAGGCGTGGCCTATGCCGAAGGCGACGCTCGCGATGGAGAGGCTCCATGGAGTTCTCAGGTTTGGAAGGCCCAGCAGGGTAACTGCCGAAATGAGTCCTCCCGCGAGGATAAGCCTGTGTTTGTGCAGGTTGTCGGCGAGTTTGCCGGAAATTCGCTGAAGCACTCCGGTCGAAAGGGAGTTCAAGGAGACTACGAATCCGATTTCCGAAAGGGACAGGTGAATGTCCGAGGCGAGGAGGGGAATCATCATCACGAGCACCCCCCGGCACATGGCAGAGCAGAACTGGAAGAAAAAAACGACGAGCATTTCATGATCTGTAAGGATTTCCCGAAAAACCGAACCAAGCCCGCTGAGAGCTTCGTGCCCCCGGCCGGACGGGAGGTTGCCGGGCAGGAAACGAAAGACGAGGATGATGGAAAGGAGGGTCAGCGAGGTCATGGCATAAAAAGGGGCGTTGAAACCGATCGTTTCAGCGAGAATCCCGCTTAAGAGGGGTCCTGAGCCGATCCCGAGAAAAAGGGCCCCCTGAAGTGAGCCGAAAAAAACACCCTCTTTCCCTTTCGGCGCCACTTCCGCTCCGATAGCCATGGTAATGGGCACAACCATGGCCGAACCTATCCCATGACCTATCCTGATGGCGATAAGGCTTTCCGTCGTAGACGCAAAGGTATAGGCAACGGAAGCAAGGGCATAAAAAGCAAGCCCCGCGAGAAGGAGCACTTTCCTGTTCATTCTTTCCGCCAGTTCCCCGGAGACGATCATTCCGCCGGTCCTTGAAAAGGAAAAGGCACCGATGATCATTCCAACGGCAAGACCGCTCGCCCCAAGCCGCTTCGCATAGAGAGGCAGCACGGGGGCAATGATGCCGATACCCAGCATGGCACAGAACATGGAAAGGCTGAGGACGGTCAAAATTTTACGGTAGGAATCATCTGTCGAAAACAACGAAAATACACTCCGATCGTTCCATGTCGATTTTTATTCGTGATCTTTTATATCGGCCATTATACTATGTTTTGTCTACAATTTCAACGCTTTCCCTGGCCATGCATCATCAAGGGCAATTCTCCACCGAGACAGGGTGCCGTGATGCATACCGTCACCTGTTCCTCCCCGGTACAAACGGGAAGAAAGCCGACAAAAAAGCGTGAATCCTCTTTTGAATTCACGCATTGCCGTGAAACCACTGGCTTTACTCTCGTGTTTTTTCGTTGTTCAAGAACTCCCGATCTGCATTTTAGGGATTTTACACGTCAGGGGTCGCATGGACCACATCTGCGGCACAAAACGATCTGACTGCGTCCTTTCCTTCGACAAGAAGCTCTCCATTTTCTCCAATTCCAACGGCTCTTCCAGAAAAAGAGCCCTCTTCGGTCAGGACTGAAACGTCTTTTCCTAAGGTAGAACATTCAATCCTGTACCGGGAGAGGAGGGAATCTCCCCCGTCACTGCAGAGCCCCGCGACAAGGCGATGGAATTGTTCGATGACTGCCGCGCAGAGAATACCCCTGTGGAAGGGCTCGGTTTCCGAACCCAGGGAGGCGGCATTTTCGAGACCGCGGACTGCGAGATCCTCCCCGTTCAGGGAAATGTTGAGGCCTATTCCTGTGGTGCAATCCCGTATCCTCTCCGGATCGCTCGAGGCCTCGGAGAGGATACCGCAGATTTTCCCACCCTCGTACAGCAGATCGTTCGGCCATTTGAGGGACACCTTTTTGCCGCAAACGGCCCCGATGGCATCCATTACCGCAAGCCCGGCGGCGAGGTTGACCAGCTGCAGCCGTCCGGGAAGCATGCGGGGCATGAAAAAGACGGAAAAGTAGAGTCCCGTCCCCCGGGGGGAAAACCATACTCTGTCTCTCCTCCCCCTCCCCTTTGTCTGTTCCTCGGCTATGACAACAAGGCCGTCAGTTCGGCCCTGCCGTCCGATCCTTTTCGCTGCCTCCTGGGTTGACGGGATACTTTGGAAGACATGGATTTCCTCACCCCAGGGACATTCCGGTGAAATCAGGCTTCCGATCAGTGAGGGAGAAAGATCGTTCGAGGGCAGTTTCCGGAGTATGTATCCTTTCTGGGGCACAGAGTCCACCGCGAAACCTTCTTCCTCAAGATCACGGACAGCCTTCCAGACAGCCTGCCGGGAGAGAGAAAGAACCCGTGAAACAAGACCTCCTGAAACAATGCTTCCCTTGGCCTCGCGGAGAAGGCGGCAGAGTTGAATAGTTGCACGTCGGGATTTCATGGAATTGCCTCCTTATCTACCTTACCGAATGATATAATGAAAAATCGCGCAGCACAATAACAACGAGGGGGAATCGACATGGCGATAACTTCGAACGCCACTGTTCTGGAGGAACTGCGGGCTTTGAGAAAAGACCTGCAGGACAGTCTTTGACCTGGATTCAATAAGAGAAAGAAAAGAGAAACTGGAGGCTTCCGCATCGGCTCAGGATTTCTGGAATCGGGATGACTGCCATGTTGTCACCAGGGAAATTGCAAAGCTCCAACAGAAGCTGGATACCTGGGACAGGGTGGATGGTATTTTTCAGGATCTGACCGTTCTCTCGGATATGCTTTCTGAAACGGACGACGAAGAACTCCAGAACGAGTTTACAGCTACATCGGCACAGTTCAGGAAAATCATCGAAAAAGAGCAGCTTCTTCTGCTGCTTTCCGAAGAATATGACGGCAACAACGCAATCCTCAGCGTCCACGCCGGTTCAGGCGGACTGGACTCCCAGGACTGGGCGGAGATGCTTCTCAGGCTTTTCCTCCGCTGGGCGGAAAGGGAAGACTTCAAGACCAAAATTCTTGAAATCCTCCAGGACGAGGAAGCTGGAATCAAGAGCGCCACCGTACTTGTGGAGGGAGAATTTGCCTACGGTTACCTGAAGTCGGAAAAAGGGGTTCACCGCCTTGTCAGAATCTCTCCATTCGATGCGGCCAGGCGCCGCCATACGAGCTTCGCTTCTGTGGATGTGGCACCGGAGCTGCCTGATGACGTGGAGATCGAGATTCGCCCCGAGGATCTGAAAATGGACACCTACAGAGCGAGCGGGGCGGGAGGACAGTATGTCAACAGGACGGATTCCGCCGTGAGGATAACCCATCTTCCGACCGGAATAATCGTCGCCTGCCAGAACGAAAGGTCCCAGCACATGAACAGGCAGACCGCCATGCAGGTACTGCGAAGCAAACTATTCGAGAGGGCCTGGCAGGAAAGGCAGCAGGAACTCCTGACAATTCAGGGAGAAAAGAAGGAAATCAGCTGGGGAAGTCAAATACGAAGCTATGTTCTTCATCCCTACACCCTGGTGAAAGATCACCGGACAGGACACGAAACAGGAAACGTTCAGGCTGTTCTCGACGGCGATATTGACGAGTTTATCATGAATTTTCTGCGCTGGAAGAAACAGAACTGACGATTCTTATTCGGGAGGATTAAGCCCATGAAGCCTGTTCGATGTTTTTTGTTTCTCCTCGTGTCGGTCGTTCTGCTGGCTCTCTCTGCAGAGGCTGCTCCTTTCAAGCCGTCCGAACCCTTTTTGAGGACATCTTCGCTCAGGCCGGGAATGAAGGGATACGCACTGACAGTCATCTCCGGACGGGAGATACTCCGATTTCCTGTAGAAATCGTCAGCATCATTCCCAGAAAAGGATCTCCAAAAAACCTCATTATGGTACGGGCTTCCGGTTCCGTGATATCCAAAACCGGAGGAATAGCGGCCGGAATGAGCGGCAGCCCTGTTTACGTAAACGGCAAACTCATAGGCGCCGTGGGCTACGGCTGGAACTTCAGCGATCACAACCTCGGCCTTGTGACTCCCTTTGAAGACATGGCATCGGTGTGGGACTGGCCGGAAAAAAAAATTTCCCTGCCAGGTCTTCCTCCCTCGGGATCCGAACCTGATGATGAAGACGGCAAGGGAAAAGAAAAGACTCCGCCCCGGAATGGGGCTCCGGAGAAAAACGGCAGCGTAAATACGGATGGTCCCGTTCTGAAAGGAGAGGTTTCGCCTCTTTTCATCGATGGAATCAGCCAAAGAACGGCGACGGAAATTACGACCCTCCTTGGGAAGGAGCGCTTTATACCGAGCGGGAGCTTTCCCGGCGACATACCGGTCGAGATGAATGCCAGGCTTGTTCCCGGAGAAGCGATAACCGTCCTCCTCGCCTGGGGGGATGTAACCATAGGGTCCACGGGAACTCTCACTGCGGTCGCACCGGACGGCCGGTTCATAGGGTTCGCTCACCCCTTCCTCGGGCGGGGAGCCGTAAATTACCCCGTTGCCCGGGCGTATATCCATAATGTTGTGCCCAGCATCGAGGCACCCTTTAAGGTGGCCAGTCCCCTCAGGATCGTCGGAACGGTGACCCATGACAGGCCCCAGGCAATTGGAGGGAGAATCGGCTATTTCACCCCCTCCGTTTCAGGGACACTCAATTTTTCGGACACCGACAGAAAATCCGGAGGGAACAAACGGTTCCATTTCGTGCCCGATCCTTTCATGGGAGCCAAGATTTCCGCAGGTATTTTCACAGGCCTTATCGACGATCTCTGGGGAAGAAAAGGACAGGGGACCGCAGTTTTCACCCTGACGGTGCACGGAAGGGGCCTGGGGCAGGGGTGGACCCGGAAGAACATGTTCTTCTCCGACAGCGACCTTGCAGCCGACGCACTAAAGGAAACCGCTGAACTTCTCGATGTCATCTTCCTCAATCCCTTTGCTGAAGTCTACCCCCTCGGCGTGACGGTCTCGGCGGAATTCACGGAAGAGCCAAGGCTCATGTTCATAGAAGGCATCGAGGTCAAGGGGGATTCGTTCTCCGCGGGAGACACTGTCGAGGTGGAAGTTAACCTTCGGCCTTACCGGAAAAAACAGGTGAAAAAAACCTTCAAAATTGTCATACCGAAAGATGCCGACGGGTTTTGCGAAATCCTTGTCCGGGGCGGGGGGATTGAACCTCTCCACCAGTCTGCCGTTGTCCAGGGATGGAAGACCATCGCCAACTTCCGCCAGATGTTTACGGAGATGTCGGCCCTGGAAACCAATAACGAACTGATTATTGAATTCAACTACGAAAAAGTATCCAAACGGGGGAAGGACCGGAAGGATTCCGACGATCCGGTTTCCAAGGAAGAGCAGGAGCTATTAAGCGAGATGAAGAAGCGGCGGCTGGAGGACGGGACCCTCCAGATTTTCAAATCGGAATTCGTTGTGGAGGGACTGCTCAGAAAGATCGTGGACGTGAAACCCGACAATGGAAAAAACGGTGATCAGCAAGAAGATGAGGAGGAATAAGGGAGTGTTTCTCACCCTTGAAGGTATCGACGGATGCGGCAAAACAACCCAGGCCCGCATCCTGGCCGGGAACCTGGCTTTACGGTTCGGAAGGGAAGTAGTTCTCTGGACAAAAGAACCGGGAGGATGGCCGGGGGGGGAGAAAATCAGGGAACTTCTCCTGGAACATGGAATGCAGCACCCCTTGAGCGAACTTTTTCTTTTTCTCGCCGACCGGTGCGAGCATATCAGGAGGGAAGTCGAACCTGCACTCTCTTCAGGACGGATCGTCGTCTGCGAAAGATACACCGATTCCACCCTCGCCTACCAGTCATGGGGGCGGGGAATTTCCCCTGAAAAGATCGAAGAGCTGTTCCGCTGGTGCCGCTTTCCCGTCCCTGACCTGACCTTCTGGATTGATTTGCCCCCGGGGAAAGCCTATCATAGAGTTTCCCGCCGGGGAGGCCCGGACCGAATGGAAGAGGAAGGGACATCCTTTCTGGAAAAAGTCCGCGAGGGTTTTCTTTTTCTTTCCCGCCGGGAACCGGAGCGAATAGTTTCGCTGGACGGAACCAACGACATTGAGGCTATCGCCCGGGAGATTCAACGTAGGGTGGAGGTGTTTCTTTCCCCTTGAAGGTCAAGAAAAAAGCCGAAGAACGCATTTCCGGAGGAGAATCGGGATTTCAGGCAAAGAAAAAAGGACTTCTTTCCCCTTCCCGGGAAAGTGAATTCCGCCCTTTTTCCCAGTCCCTTGAAGATGCCGAGACCCGGGAACTCATCGAAAAACTGGATATCTTCGGCAGGAAGCTGACGCACTTTCCTGCGGAAAATACTCTTCTTCAGTACAGAAACCTGGTGAAAGAACTCCTTCGAAGGGCAATCACCGGCCTCCGTGTCAGAAGGGACATGAAATGGAGGCGCAATGACCGGAATCTTTTCGTAACAGTGGAGAAAGTTGAATCCATCATGGCGGAGCTGGAGGGCGTTTTTCAGAGAGAAGGGGAAAGGACCCGCATGTTTCAGCTCATGGAAGAGGTGAAGGGATGTCTCATCTCCCTGCTTCTTTGACTGCCTCCGAATCCTGGGGAAGGCTCCGCTCCCTCGCCGCTCTCGATCGCTTTCCCCATTGCGTTGTTCTGTCAATACCCGAGGAGCTTCACGGATCCGTCGCCAGGGAGATTGCGGAAATCGTTCTCTGCCTGAACCGGACAGGAGGCGACGACTGCAATGCCTGCAGGGCATGGTCCGGGGAAGAGCACCCTGACCTCGTCCGTGGCGGTGAACCAGGGAAGGCTCCCGCCATCGATGCCTGCAGGGACCTCATACGGGCTATGGCATACCGCCCGGTGGTTTCAAAAAAACGCTGCGCCATAATATTTTCTGCGGAACGCATGCTTTTGCCTGCGGCAAACAGCCTTTTGAAACTTGCGGAAGAACCGCCGGAATACGGAGTTCTTTTTTTCCTCGTTTCAGAGGAAGAGTCTTTGCTCCCCACGCTGAAAAGCAGGGCTTGGGCGGTTTCCCTCCAGGGAGTGGGGAGGAGGGGAAAAAAGCCATCTCCATCGACACAGGAAGAATGGAGCAGGTGGGTGGAGAAAAACAGCGGCGTTGAGATCGATGATCTGATTCCTCAACTCGAACCATGGATCCGTTATCTCGTGGAATCCGGTGACCACGAAGGCGCAGGAAAAATGGAGCGCCTGCGGATTTTACTGGAAACCAGGCGTCTTTCCCGAACCATGGCTCTTGATTTTACAGTGTTGGCTCTCAAGGAGGGTATTGCTTTTGAGCATTTTTTTGGCGATTTTTGGTAAACCAAGGTATCTCGGCCTTCTCGACCTCCAGGAACCGGTACCTCCGCGAGGTGCCTGGCTTGTGACGGAAACGATGAGGGGAACGGAACTCTCCCTTCTGGGCGGTCCTCTTTCCCCCGAACAGGAAGAACGATACAGGAATTCATGCAGCGACGATTCTTCGGACAGCCAAGTGAAAGGGGGAGAACCTCCGCTTCAGGAAATAACTTTTGTCCGGGAAGCGACGGCGGAAGATATGAAAGACGCCGAAGCAGAGCGCGAGGAGGAAAACTCGGTCCTCCTGAAAGCGAGGGAGCTTCTTCGAAACCACAATCTCTCCATGAAACTCGTGGATGTTGAATTCCTCCTCGACAGAAAAAAACTCTTCTTCTATTTTACCTCGGAACAGAGAGTCGACTTCAGAGCCTTCGTCCGGGACCTGGCGAAAGAATTTAAAACCAGGATAGAACTCAGGCAGATCGGCGTGCGAGATGAAGCCAAAGCGGTTAAGGGACTGGCTCCCTGCGGGCAGAGGTGCTGCTGCAGCTATTGGCTTCACCGGTTTACCCCCATCTGCATCAAAATGGTGAAGGAACAGAACCTTGCGCTGAATCCCACAAAGATTTCGGGTATCTGCGGTAGGCTGATGTGCTGCATGTCCTACGAACACCACCTGTACGGAGAATTGTGGAAGGGACTGCCCAACCCCGGTTCCAAGCTCAGAACGCCGGCCGGTACATACCTTACCGACGGTGTCGATCTTTCAAGCCAGTCCGTCCGGATCAGGACTCCGGAAGGAAAGGAGATCCTTGTCAAAACAGCAGAATTTCAGCGGTTTAAAGAAACCGTCATGGAAGGGAGCCCCTGGGAAGAAACCGGCCTGAAGGAAACCAGAAGCCTACGGGACGACAGTTTCCGGCAGGGAAGAAAAAAGACAGCTGAACCCAGGGAGGAAACGACTGGAGAAAAAACTGCTCCCTCCCGCCAGGAGAGGCGAAAAACGGAGGAGAAAGCCCTTCCGGAACAGGCAAAAGAAAAGGAAAGCACCCCCCAGGCGGCACCAGCGAAGAAAAAAAGACGAAGAAAGAGAAAGCCATCCGGAGGTGAAAAGTCCGAGGCTCCGATGGCTCCTTCTCCGGAAATACCATCCCCTGCAGCTGAAAAACCAATACAACAGCAGGGGCAGGAAGGTAAACCGACCGACGCGCAGAAGAAAAAGAAACCGAACAGCAGGCGCCGGCGCTCCCAAAAGGGAAACAGGGATACGGCCCAACAGGGGCAGAATACCAACAGCAGCTCTTCTCCGGAGGTGTAGAACGGCGTGGCTTTTTATGAAAGGTTGAAACAGGGGCTGAAAGGCGTCCGGGAACGATGGAGCGGAGGACTGTCTCTTCTTTTTTCGGGAGGCGTTGTGGATGACGCTTTCTGGGAGAATCTCGAAGAAATACTCATCAGCGGCGATGTGGGAGTGGACCTGACGCTCCGTCTTATTGATTCACTGAAGAAAGACTCCAGGGAAAAGAGGATCGGCAAACCCGAAGACCTTTTCAGGCTGTTCGAGGAGATGATTTCGTCCCGGCTGCTTGCCGTACCGTCTATGGGGGAGCCCCTCCCCGTCACTCCGCCTTCCCCCACGGTCATCCTCCTCGTGGGGGTCAACGGAAGCGGCAAAACTACAACGGCGGGAAAACTCGCTTCACGGTGGACGAAGGAAGGGAAAAAAGTGATATTTGCCGCAGCGGACACTTTCCGTGCCGCTGCCATCGAACAGCTGAAAGTGTGGGGAGACCGGTCCGGAGTTCGCGTCATTTCCCAGCAGCACGGCAGTGACGCCGCCGCCGTGGCTTTTGACGCCCTCCAGGCTGCAAAGGCCTCCGGGGCGGATGCACTCATTGTGGATACGGCCGGAAGACTTCATTCAAAGCACAATCTCATGGAGGAACTCGGGAAAATCCACAGGGTCCTTGACAAGGAAAAAGGAGACTCCCGGATGGAAGTGCTGCTTGTTCTTGACTCCGTCATGGGGCAAAACGGCCTTGCACAGGCGGAAACGTTCAACAAAATGCTCCCCCTGACCGGCGTCGTGCTCACAAAATACGACAACACCGCCAAGGGAGGCATCATCCTTGCCATCGCCCACAACCTGAAGATTCCGGTGCGCTATGTCGGCCTGGGAGAAGGTGAAGACGACCTCCGTGCATTCGACGTTCATGAGTTTGTAAAAGCCCTCATGGGAGATGACGGTCATGGGCAGGGAAAGTAAACGAACCACCCGCCGGCGAAAAGTGGAAAAAACCGGTGTGACCCTTTCGGAGCTTCTTCGGGATCTCTACCTCCACGGCATAGATTTCTGCCTTTTGTATTCCCCCATTGAGGGGCATCCTGTCTTTTCAAAGGATCAGATCATCTCCGTGCTGGAAAAGGGGGAAGGGGAAAGAAGCATAAGCGAACTGACAACGCTTTGCTCATCCTTTTCCCCCCTGGAAGACCTTCTCAAAAAGAACGTCCTGTGTAAACAGGAGAAACTTTTTGTTCTGAAGGATGCCGACCTGAGGATTCTTCCGGTCTCCTCCATCGTTGAAATGTCCGGAGCGGACATCGGAACCGGTGTCCCCCTCTGGTGGGATGCCCCGCTTCCATTGGTTTCCTGGGCGGAAGGACGGTTCTCCGCCAACAGAAAAGCATCCGAACTCCTTGACGGCATCACTGTTCCCCGGGGTGATGAGTCTGAATTCCTCCGGGAACTCCCTGGAGGAAAATGTTTTCTGTTCAGGGAGATCTATCCCTGCGTATTTCTTGTGGATGATGTCTCTGAAGATATGGGCAACGCAAAAGAAATGACCTGGTGGGCGGCGGTAGGGAAAGCCTTTGTTTCGCGCCTCAGGGGGAAAGGTTTTTCCGTGGAGAAGATGTCGGAAGCCCCTCCTTCCGCAGTTGATGAAAGGGATGAAATCCTGGCCTGTGTCTGGGACGATGATATCCTGGGATTTCTGAAGGTGAAGGATGGAAAGAAAATCTGACGGCACTTTTTTTTATCCAGTAAAACTGATCACAGGGGTTCTTTATCCGGACGAAACACGCTGGCGGTGGGTTGAGGAAAAGCTATCCGCCCTTTGGGGAACCCCGGAACTGATAAGTTCTGAGTTCCTTTTTACAGTCACGGATTATTACAAAGATATTTCTCCTGTCCTGTACCGCCGGTTTCTTTCATTTCAGGGCCTTCGGGACGGAGGAGACCTACCGAGGTGGAAATGGACCGCCTGCCGCCTCGAGAGCGAGAGCGGTTTACAGAGAACGGTGAACATCGACCCCGGATACGTGAACGGAGCACGTCTGGTGCTTGCGTCGACGAAGGACCACGCCCACAGGGTATACATCGGAGACGGAATTCACGGAGAAGTTACCCTCCGTTTCATGCATAAAAAATGGGAGCCTTTTGACTGCACCTTTCCCGATTTTGCTCAGGGTCTGTACGACGAGTTTCTTTCAGCCGTCAGAAAACAATGGGTCCAGGAAATGGAATCGAGGAGGAACATACAATGATCGCGAGGTACCAAACTGCAGAAATGAATTCCATTTGGAGCGAGGAGAACAAGTTCAGCGCCTGGCTCGAAGTGGAGCTTGCCGTTTGCAGGGTCTGGATGGAAAAAGGAGTCATCCCCGGGGACGCCTACGCTGACATCTGCGAAAAAGCCTCCTTCGACATCGGAAGGATCAACGAAATCGAAGAACAGGTGCACCATGATATGATCGCGTTCGTCTCGGCGGTCGCAGAAAAAGTCGGGGAAAACGGCCGATACATCCACCTCGGCCTGACAAGCAGCGACGTGATTGATACAGCGTCTTCCCTGTCGCTGAAGCGCTCTTTTTCCATTGTGAAAGAAAAAACGGCCGCCCTTATGGATGTTATTGCACGACGGGCAGAGGAATTCAAATACACTCCCTGTGTCGGGCGCACCCACGGGATCCACGGTGAACCAACCACCTTCGGGCTGAAACTTCTCAATTGGCTCTATCAGCTGCAACGGGACACCGAAAGGCTTGAACTTGCCGAGGAGCAGGTCAGCTACGGGAAGATTTCCGGGGCAGTGGGAACCTACGCCCACTGCGAACCTTCCGTGGAGCGGAGAGTATGCGATCTTCTCGGGCTCAAACCGTCTCTCGTGTCAACACAGATTCTCCAGAGAGACCGTCACAGCAACGCCATGAATACTCTCGCCCTTCTCGGAGGAGCTCTCGACCGTTTTGCAACAGAAATCCGTCATCTGCAGCGTACAGAAGTTATGGAGGCAATGGAACCCTTCGGCGCAAAGCAGAAAGGATCGAGCGCCATGCCCCACAAGAGAAATCCCATCCTGTGCGAACGCATTTCCGGAATGAGCCGGCTCCTGAGAGGATACGCCATCACCGCCATGGAGAACATGACCCTCTGGCATGAACGGGACATCAGCCATTCTTCGGCGGAGAGAATCATCTGGCCGGATGCTTTTCACCTGATCACCTATATGCTCTCCAAGATGACATATATTGTGAAAAATATGGTTGTTAATACTTCAAAAATGAGAGAAAATCTGGATATAACCCGGGGGCTTGTTTTCAGCCAGCGCGTTCTTCTTGATCTCGTGGAGCGATTCGACCTTCCGAGGGAAGAGGCCTACGCCATTGTTCAGGAAAACGCGATGAAATGCTGGTCCGGGGGGAAACCATTCCGGGAGCTGCTTCTGGAAGATGATCGGATCGCATCCCGTATTACCCAGGAGGAGCTGGGTGAACTTTTTTCAACAAATCATTATTTCCGCTGGGTTGACGAGATATTCGCACGTTTCCGCCGGTAACAGGGCAACATACAATCTATTCGGGAGGAGATACTATGTTTGCTGCTGACAGGAACCTTGCGCTCGAGCTGGTTAGGGCGACGGAAGCCGCCGCCATGGCAGCGGGACGATGGATGGGACGGGGAGACAAGAACGCCGTTGACGGTGCGGCGGTGAATGCCCTCAGGTACATTCTCAACACCGTGAGCATGTCCGGGGTGGTTGTGATCGGCGAAGGGGAAAAAGACGAAGCACCCATGCTCTACAACGGAGAGAAGCTGGGAGCGGAGCAGGCTCCCGAAGTTGACATTGCGGTCGATCCCATCGACGGGACCCGGCTCACTGCGCTCGGCTTAACCGGAGCGATCAGCGTCGTTGCCGTTTCTGAACGGGGGACCATGTTCAACCCCAAGAACATCTACTACATGAACAAGCTCGTCGTCGGCCCCGAAGCGGCTGACGTAATCGACATAAACCTCACTCCCGAGGAAAACGTGGCCCGCGTTGCCAAGGCAAAGGGAAAGGCTCTCGACGACATAACGGTGGTCATCCTTGACCGTCCCCGGCACGAAGAGCTGAAAAGCCGCATACGGAGCGTCGGAGCAAGAATCAAGCTCATCCCGGACGGAGACATAGGCGGAGCCCTTCTCACATGCAAGGACCGGGGTGGAGCGGATCTCCTCATTGGTATAGGCGGATCTCCCGAAGCCGTTATTACGGCCTGCGCGATCAAGTGCCAGGGAGGCAACATGCAGTGCAAACTCTGGCCGAGAAATGACGAGGATATAGCGGAAAGCAGGAAAAGAGGCCTCGATCTGGACCAGGTTCTTTCCATCAACGACCTCGTCAGGGGGGATAACGTGTTCTTCGCCGCCACCGGAGTGACCGACGGTGACTTTTTGAAGGGAGTCCGTTACGAAGGGCGGGAGATTCACACCAGTTCCATGGTCATGAGATCGAGAAGCGGTACCATCCGCTTTGTGGACAGTATCCACAAGCAGAAAAAACTTTCTGAACTCTCAAAAGTCAGCGGTATCGAATACAGCACCATCTGAGAAAAAAAGAACACGGGACGGCAAGGCGGGGAAGTCCTTTCTCCCCGCCTTGCCTTTTCATTTCTTCTTCCACCGTTCCGCCCCAATAGCCACCTGACCGACGGAAACGCACTCGTCGTTTGGAGGGACAAGCTTGTGGAGCAGGGGATTAAGTCCCTTTTCCCAAAGGAGCTTTCGTACCGATGCGGTCAACCTTCTGTTCTGCCAGACGCCTCCTGAAAGAGCTACATCCCTTATCCCTGTTTCTTCGGCCAGGTAGCCGCATATTTCGGCCACTCCGCGGGCAAGTCCGGTATGGACAGCGCCGGCGACAAGTTCCTTCCTCATCGTACCGCAGTTTTCCGTTACCCAGCGGACTGCCGGTCTCCAGTCTAGGATGAAGCGTCCATCCCGCCGTTCGACTGAAAAAGGAGCACTAAGCCTTCCTCCTTCCGCAATCCCTTCAAGAGCCATGGCAGCCTGCCCGTCAAAGGTAATTCTTTCGACGAGGCCGAGAAGTGCGGCAACTCCGTCGAAAAATCTTCCGCAGGACGTCGTGAGCGGAGAGATCCGGAGAACAGATAGAATCAGGGGGATCATGTCTTTTCTGCCCGGCCAGAGTTTCTCTCCCGCTTGCAGTGCCGTTTCTTCTCCCAGGACCTCTGCGAGAAGGGAGAGCCCATACCGCCAGGGCTCCATAACGGAGGCGTCACCTCCCGGAAGGCGGGAAGGGAGAAAGTGACCTCTCCGTGAAAAACCCGCAAAGTCGCCCACAAGGAATTCTCCCCCCCATACAGTTCCGTCCTGCCCGTATCCGGTACCGTCGAAAATCGCGCCGATGGCCGGGCCCCTGACCCCGTTTTCGAGAAGGCAGGCGGCGAGATGGGCATGATGATGCTGTACCGCCAGCTTTTCTCCCGTGAAGCCGGGGAGGTTCCCTAGAGCAGTTGCTGTAGAAAGAAACTGTGGGTGCAGATCATGGGCAAGATATTCAGGCGTGAGTTCGTACAGCGTCAGGAAGTGCTTCATGGCCCGCCCGTAATAGACCGCCGTTTCTCTCTGTTTCATGTCTCCGAGATATTGTCCCGGAAACAGCAGATCTCCCTTGGAAACGCAAAAAGAAGACTTCATTTCCGCACCCGCTCCGAAGATTACGGGCGAATCAGCATGAAGAGCCATCGGAGCCGGAATATACCCTCTCGCTCTCCGGAGAAGGAAGTATGACCGTCCAAGGGGAGCGGCTACGGAATCATCGATGGCCATGTATATCTCCCTGTCGTGGAGCAGGAAAAAGTCAGCGATACCGGAAAGGACTGAAAGGGCTTTCTCGTTCGAGGAAACAATAGGCTCATCTGAAAAATTGGCACTGGTCATGATCAGGGCTTTCTTTTCCTCGAGGATGAGATGGTGGAGCGGTGAATAGGGAAGGAGAATCCCCACCGTTTTCTGTCCCGGAGCAACAAGGTCCGACAACGGGTACTCCGCTCTCCGGCAGCAGAGAACAATGGGTTTTCTCGGGGAAAGCATCAATTCCCGGGCACTTGCCGGTATGTGCGCCATTCTCTCAGCCTCTTCGATGGAAGAGGCCATCACGGCGAAAGGTTTGTCCTTTCTCCCCTTTCTCTGCCGCAGCCGGGCCACCACCTCGTCACTGAAGGGAGTGCATGCGATGTGGAACCCCCCGATACCTTTGACGGCAATTATCCTGCCCTCATCGAGAAGGGCGGAGCATTTCCCGACGGCCTCATCGCCCCGGCAGAGAACCGTTCCCCCGCTGTCGGCCAGCCAGACAGAGGGACCGCATTCGAAGCAGGCGTTTGGCTGCGCGTGGAACCTCCTGTCGGAGGAGTCGTGATATTCCCGGCTGCAGGAAGGACACATGGCAAAAGGAGCCATCGCCGTTTTCGGCCTGTCGTAGGGAAGATCCCGTATTATCGTGTACCTGGGACCGCAGTTCGTGCAGTTGATGAAGGGGTACCTGTATCTCCTGTCGGAGGGATCCCGCATCTCTGCGGTACAGTCTTCACAGACCGCAAGATCAGGCGGGATAAGCACGGATTGCTCTTCCTCCTTTTTGCTCCCGAGGATCCGGAACGCGGTCCCGCCCGGGCCTGACGCCGGCCGGTTCTCGAGAACGACTGCGGAAGTGATAACGGAAGCGGGAGGGTTTTCGGAGGAAAGAGACTTGAAAAAACTGTCCAAAATCTCCGGTTCGCCCGTGAGCTCGATCTCCACCCCTCCGGAAGTGTTTCTGACTGAACCGGCAAGGCCAAGCCTTTCGGCCAGCCGGGCGCAAAAAGGACGAAATCCGACACCCTGAACGATGCCGGAGACGAGAATCTTTCTATGGGAAAGCATTGACAAACCTCCAATCTGATTGCATTGTAATATACAAAGAAAAAGGTGCATAGTGGGACGGGGTGATGAAGCTATGTCTCTTTTGGACTTCGGTCTCATCCATGTTTACATGGGCGAAGGCAAAGGAAAAACCAGCAGCGCCCTGGGACTTGTGGTCCGCATGGCAGGATGCGGCGGAAAAACCGCTTTCATCCAGTTCATGAAGGGGTGGGTGTACAGCGAAGTCCGGGGGCTCTCCTTTCTTCCCGGAGTAAAACTCATTCAGACGGGAAGGCCGGATTATATTTACCCCGGAAGCATCGATCCCGTGGATTATGCGGAAGCGGAAAAAGGGCTCCGGGCGGCCCGGCAGGTCCTGCTGTCGGGCTGTTATGACCTGGTGATCCTTGACGAAATCAATGTTGCCCTGTCTTTTGGGCTTCTTCCGCTTGGTGAAGTGGTGGACCTTCTCCGGCAAAAACCGCTCCATGTGGAAGTAGTGCTCACCGGAAGGAATCCCCCCAAGGAACTGATTGAACTCGCCGACCTGGTAACGGACATGGCCGAGGTAAAACACCCCTACAGAAAGGGAATCCTGGCCAGAAAAGGAATTGACTGCTGAAAAAGCAACTGAATACATGACATATTCCGGGAGGATATCTCTATGGCAAAACGAACTGTCGGGAAACAGCTTTCACTGGAACAGCTCCGAAAAAGGACCGATATCGGGTCTCTCGGCTTCACGACGACCGAGGACCTTCAGCCCCTGCAGGAATTTGTCGGCCAGAAACGGGCCGTTTCCGCCATTTCGTTCGGTCTCGAAGTGGAGAGCAAGGGGTACAACATTTTTGTCCTGGGAAACCCGGGCAGCGGCAGAACAACCTACTCCCTCGAGCGGCTCAAGGCAGCGGCGGCCAAAAGGGCCGCCCCGGACGACTGGGTTTATGTGTACAACTTTGACGACCCTGGACAGCCCCTGGCGATAAATCTCCCGGCAGGAAAGGGGAAGGCCCTCGGCGCAGCCTTTGATGATCTTCTCGAAGAACTCAAGGTCGCCATCAGCAAGGCTTTCGAGAAGAGCCAGTACGAAGACGCCAAAGCGCAGCTGGTGAAAGAGTTCCAGGAAGAGGTCAACCAGCTCATGGAAGAAGTGAAGGGCTGGGCGGCCGAGAAGGAATTCTCCCTGAAGAGGACTCCCCAGGGATTCGTCAATATTCCCCTCACCGAAGAGGGAGGCGAGAACGGAGAAAAAATCAAGCGTGAAATCCAGCAGGAGGAGTTCGAGGCCCTTTCCGAAGAGGAGCAGAAGTCCTGGCAGAAGAAATCGGAAGAAGTCTCCCAGAAAACCCTGGACACCCTCCGGAGAATCCGCGACCTGGAGAAAGGGCTCAAGGAGCGTATCGTCAAGCTGGAGGCGGAAATCTGCAGAAACGCCATAACCCCCTATCTCCAGGACGTTAAGGAGAAATTCGGTACAACCGAAGTCCTCTGTTCATGGATCGACGACCTGACGGAAGATATCATTGACAACTTCAACATCTTCGTCGCAGCGGCGAAAGACGAAAACGCCGATATCGACTTTACCCGATATACGGTGAACGTCTTCGTCTGCAACGATCCCGAGCACGGTTCCCCCGTCATATGGGAGACAAACCCGACATATTACAATCTCTCCGGCAAGGTAGAATATGAAAGCCGCCAGGGGTATCTGTATACCGACTTCAGAAAGATCGTCCCCGGAGCCTTCCAGAAGGCCAACGGCGGATTTCTCGTTCTGGATGCGGAGAAAGTCCTTCTTAACTTCATGTCCTGGGAAGCGCTCAAGCGGGTTCTCAGGACCGGAGAGGCGAACATCGAGAACCTTGGGGAACAGTACGGAGCGGTGCCCGTCTCTTCCCTGAGGCCCCAGCCTCTCCCAATCCGGTTTAAGGTCGTCATGGTGGGGACGCCGTATCTGTACGCCCTGCTTCAGTATTACGATCCCGAGTTCCAGAAGATGTTCAAGATCAAGGCCGATTTCGACACGGACATGCAGAGAACTCCCGAGACGGAACGGCAGATGGCCCAGTTTATCGCCACCTGCCTGAAGCGGGAGAACGGTCTTCCCTTCGACGCTTCCGGAGTGGCGGAGGTCATCGACTGGTCGAGCAGGGTAGCCGACGACCAGGAAAGAATATCCACCGAGTTCAACAAAATTACCGAAGTCATCGTTGAATCATCGGCATGGGCAAAAGCCGACGGAGCCCCCCTCGTCACAGGTCAGCACGTACGGAAGGCCGTGGAGGAGAAGAAGTTCCGTTCGAACCTGATCCAGGAACGGATCGCCAGGGCCTACGAGGACGGGGTCATCAGGATAGACACGTCCGGGGAAATCGTCGGCCAGATCAACGGCCTCTCCGTGGTGGATCTCATGGACTACCGCTTCGGCCACCCCTCCAGGATCACCGCAAACGTCTACATGGGGCAGGAAGGCGTTGTCAACATCGAACGGGAAGTGAAGCTCACGGGACCGATCCACAACAAGGGACTGCTCATCCTGACGAGCTACCTCGGTCGGAAATATGCCCAGGACATGCCCCTCTCCCTCTCGGCCCGCATCACCTTCGAACAGATGTACGGAGGCATCGAGGGAGACAGCGCCTCTTCAACAGAGTTGTATTGCCTTCTTTCCGCCCTTTCCGGCGTCCCCCTGAAACAGGGATTCGCCGTGACCGGTTCGGTGGACCAGTTCGGCAACATTCAGCCCATCGGCGGAGTCAACGAGAAAATCGAAGGTTTTTTCCAGTACTGCGAACACCGGGGCCTCACAGGGGAGCAGGGCGTAATAATCCCAGTCCAGAACGTCCGCCATCTCATGCTCGAGGCAAAAGTCCTGGAAGAGGTGAAGGCCGGCAGGTTCTCCGTCTTCTCCGTAACGACCATCGACGAAGGAATCGAGCTGCTGACCGGCGTTTCTCCGTCCACCATCCACCGGAAAGTGAAAAACAGGCTGAAGAAATGGATGAAGGAAGGGGCTAAACTTAAGAAAAAATACAAGCTCGAGGCGGAAGAAGACAACAACGATGACGAAGAGTAACCTTCCCCGCCCCGTTTCAATCGACAAGGTTTTTGACGGTCTGGAAAAGATGTGGGGGAATGAATCGGCTCCTCCGGACCTTGCCCACGATGAACCCCTCGACGGGCTTCTGCTGACCCTTCTTTCCCAGAACACCAACGACCGGAACAGGGACCGGGCTTTTGCCGCCCTCAGGGCCCGTTTCCCTGAATGGGAAGTCGCCGCGGCGGCTTCCCAGGAAGACATCGCCGAATGCATCAGGCCCGCCGGGCTGTCAAGGACAAAATCGGAGAGAATGCTCCTCATCCTGGAAACGATCAGGAAAACCTTCGGAGCCTACTCGCTGAAGGAGCTCAAGCTCTGGGATGGCAGCAAGGTCAAGGAATTCCTTTCTTCGCTGCCGGGAATCGGCGCAAAAACCATCGCCTGCGTCATGCTGTTCGATCTCGGGAAACCGGCTTTTCCTGTGGACACCCACATTGCAAGGTTCTGCAGGCGCATGGAATGGGTTTCGGAAAAGACCGCCCCGGAAGAGATGCAGATCCTCCTCGAGGAATGGGTTCCCCGGGAGCGTTTTTACGGAGGGCACATCAATATCATTGAACACGGCAGAGGCATTTGCGGTGCAAGAAAACCGGCCTGCGGGAAATGCCTCATCGCCATGCTCTGTCCCTATAGCGTAAAAAACGGGACCCTCTCATGAGGGTCCCGTTTTTTACCGGCAATTTTCAGGATTCTTCATTCCGCAGCCTTTCAAGCACAATTTTGTAGCCATCAGCTCCGTATTCCAGGAATTTTTTCACTCTGCTGATCGTCGCGGTGCTTGCGCCTGTCTGCTGAGCAATCTGTGGATAGGTATACCCTTCGCTCAGGAGGCGCGATACTTCAAGACGCTGGGCCAGGGCCCTGATTTCCCCTATGGTCGCCACGTCTTCGAGGAAACTGTAAATCTCCTCCGGAGTTTCGAGGGAGAGAAGCGCTTGGCAGAGCTGATCCGTTAATTTATCCTTCCATTTTTCGACCATCAATGGCACCTCCTCGGCTTCTAAACCGTTCCGGATTTTTCCCCCACTGAAGAAAAGAAACGAAGAACTTCAGCCATTTCATCCTCTGTCCCGATCGTCAGCCTGATCCAGCATTGCCCATCACCTGTTTCCGGCGCCAGATCAAGGAACTTGAAACAAAAGCCCTCTTCCGCTGCAGAACGGACCACACCTTCCGAAAAAGGGATCCGCAGCAAAAGGAAATTTCCGTCGCTCCTGAAAGCTTTCCATCCTTCAAGGGTATTGATCCTTTTCCGTACAAATTCCCTCAGTTTTTTCACTCTCTCGGCCGTGAAGGACGCAACCTCGGGATGATCAAGGACGACTTCCGCCACAGCTTCCGAAAAAATCCCGACATTGAAGGGGCTTCTTGTCTCTTCGAGAGCGGATGCGGCAGAAGTGCCGCAGTACGCCCATCCGAAGCGCACTCCCGCCATTCCCCATGCTTTTGAGAGCGTTTTCAGAACAAGAACTCTGTCGGGAATCCGCTTTCCCGAAAGACCGGCCAGAAAAGAAGTCTCCGCGAATTCTCCGTATGCTTCATCAATGACAACGAAGGATTCACTCCGGGCAATCACATCTCCGATAAAAGAAGGGGACAGGCTGACTCCGGTGGGGTTGTTCGGCGTATCGATAAGCACAAGGGCCGGCTTTTCCTTTTCAACCGCTTCGAGAAATGATCCTTCGGGAAAAACGGGTTCATCCCTGTCCAGGCGGATTGGAAGAGTGATGTGCCTTGCCCCTGACAGCCGCGACAGTCTATAATACTCTGAAAAAGTGGGGGAAAAGGTCAGAACTGAATCTCCGGGGCGAATAAAGCGTGAAAAAACCATTCCGAGGATTTCATCGCCGCCGTTGCCGGTCACCACGGATTCCGAAGAAAAGCCGGCCAGATCGCCGAGCTTTCGCTTCAGGCGAAGATACCCGGGATCAGGGTACCTGTTGAACATGAGCCCGGAAATCTTTTCCATAACAGCATTCCTGATTTCACTCGGCGTCTGGAAAGGATTTTCGTTTTTGTCCAGGTATAGGGGCATAATGCTGTCTCCTAAAGTGTTGAAAACTTTATCATATTACATTGTGCATTTATTGAAGTCTTTCGCAGTCTAGCATGGTGGTGCGTCAATGTCAATTGTGAAGAAAGCCGGAAACCCTGAGGCAGGCCAAAGGATTCACGGAAGAGAGCGGGGATGCCAGGGTATTCATCCTATTTTTGGAGGTAGAGGAAGTGAATTCCGTCAAACTCATACCGGTCGAACTGTTATTCGATGAGGAAGGAACCATTGCGGCGGACGTGGTTTCCTCTTCGTCGGCGCTGCTCCTCCCTGCCGGTCTCCACCTTCAGTCGCTCAGGAAAACCCACCCTGGGGCACTTGATCTGCTTCGAAAGCACGGAATTACCCAAATCCCAATCAAAAAATCAGTCTTTTGCACCATCGAGGACTTTAGAATCCTTCTTCACCGTGTCCAGCCCCCAGTCTCCCTCCTGAATCCTCTTGCGGCCCAGGTCGCGGCTCACCAGATGGAAGTGGTGTACTCCCACATCCGAAACAAGGCAGTTCGGGAAAAGGGAATCCGTTCGCTGCTCACCCTCGGGAACACTCTGTGCAGGCAGGTGAAAAAAACATCCCAGGTCACCCTTTCTCTCGGGGAAGACGCCGAGCGAAAACCAACCCCCTTTCTTCACGGAATCAATGTTTCTCTTCTCTCTGGACACATTGCGGGCAGGCTTTTCCCCCTGTGGCCTGGATTTATCGAGTCCGTTACGGTTGCGGGCCTTCTGCACGATATCGGAAAATCGTTTTTTCTCCCCTTTGCCGGAGAGCGGGGCAAAAAAGCTGCAGGAGCTGACAGGCAGGCCATCCACACACACCCCCTTCTCGGGGAAGCCCTTTTACGGGATGCCGGCGTCACGAGACAGGATGTGCTCTCGGCAGTCCGTTCACATCACGAATCCTGGGACGGTTCGGGATACCCCGACGGTCTCAGGGGAGAAGCCATTCCCGTCGGTGCCAGGATCGTGGGGGTAGCGGATTTTTTTGAGAATCTTGTCTCCGCGTGCGATTCCAGGGAAAGAAAAAGAAGCGACCAGGCCGTATCGTCACTCCTTGCAACTGCGAACGGCCGGTTCGACAAATTTATCGTTCGGGCTCTCCTGGCCTCGGTAGGGCTCTTCCCGCCCGGCGCAGTGGTGGAATTGTCTGACGGACGCAGGGGAGTGGTTCTGGAATCAAAAGAGCGGGACTTGATCCGCCCGAGGGTGCTGCTGGTGACAGGAGAAGAAAGCAGAACGGACGCCATTCCGGTAGTGATCGACCTGAAAAGTGCGGGAAACCTATTTATCCGGCAGGTGTACGATGATTACGGCAAGATGACAGTACCCCCGCTGAGAAGAGAAGGACGGTCAGGCGTCCTTTTCCGGAAATACCACGCACCGAGTGCAATGGGGTAAACTCTTCATTTTTTGAAGAAAAGAGTCTTCGATCGAAAAAACACCCCTGATCTGCTTGACGAAACAAGGGGGGGTGCTCTATAATGCCCTAGTGCTGGCCGGGCTGGCGGAATGGGTAGACGCACGGGACTTAAAATCCTGTGGACGAAGGTCCGTGCGGGTTCGAGTCCCGCGTCCGGCACCAGGAAAGCGAATATCGCGGGGTGGAGCAGCCAGGAAGCTCGTCGGGCTCATAACCCGAAGGTCGCAGGTTCAAATCCTGCCCCCGCAACCATTTTTGGCGGTGTAGCTCAGATGGCTAGAGCATGCGGTTCATACCCGCAGTGTCACTGGTTCGATTCCAGTCACCGCCACCAATTGAGATTACCATGAAGGCGGAGACCGTTCTCCGCCTTTTTCTTTTTGGGAGGCAGGCATGGATACAATGGAGCAATCTCCCCGTCCCGACATCCCATTCGAGTATTCTCTTGCCCGTCTGAAAAAAGAATTCACAACGACCGGCAACTCGCAGGGCTGGATGCATACGGAAGCCCCCCTTCTGCTTGCCGTTTCGGGCGGAAGCGATTCCATGGCCATGCTCTGGCTCTTCTCCACGTTCCGAAACACAAACCTGGTCGTTGCCCACCTTGACCATGGAATTCGCGGGGAAGAGGGAAAGGAAGACGCCCGGTTCGTCTCTTCCATGGCGGCCCGGTTTGGGTTCAGGTGCATCAGTGAGTCTCTTCCTGTTCCGTCTCTTCTGCAAAAAGGAGAATCCCTTGAAGACGGCGCACGAAGAATCAGGTACCGTTTCCTGGAAGAAACCGGAAAGGCTCTCGGTGCCTGGGGCATTGGAATCGCTCATACGAAAGACGACTCGGCGGAAACTTTTTTGCACAACCTGTTTCGTGGAACAGGGGTCCGAGGGCTTGCGGGTATCCCGGAGAAACGGGGCTTCATTTTCCGCCCTCTCCTGCAATACACCAGAGAGTACCTCCGTGAGCTTCTCAGCTGGTATGGCATACCGTGGCGGGAGGATTCCACCAACGAGGACACGGCTTACCTGAGAAACAAAATCAGGACCGTTCTCATTCCGTTTATTGAAAGAGAAGTCAACAGTTCCGCCAGGAAACACATTCTCGGTACGGCGGGCGATATTGCGTTTTTCAGCGGCCAGGAGGAAAAGCTGCAGAAGTCCCTTCTCCGCCTCGCCTCAGTATCGCTGCCCTTTTGTTCGTATGCCTGCCCGATCTCGTTCCTGAGAAGCCTGGACGATGAAACGGCAGCCGTTTTTCTTCGCGGAACAGGCCGGATTCTCGGCCTGAAAGTCCTTTCCCGGGACAGGACGGAAACTCTCGTGGCCCTTCTCAAGACAGACGGCCCCTGGTGCTTCCAATGGCAGAGCAGCATGTATGTTTTCTGCAGTTTCCCCTATGTTACCTGGGTAGACCCTGTTATACTTAACCAGTCGGATCCCTCGGGATTGACACTACATCTTGAAGGAAGCTCCGGTATTTTTGAATGGAATAAGTGGGAGTTTTCATGGAAACGGGAGGCGGCGGAGAAGGTGTCGGCCGGATGGATGAAAGCGGTTCTTCCCTGGACCGGTGCAGTTCAGCTGTTTTCCCTTTCGGAACTGCAGAAATACAGAGATACCTGGGCTCCACGCTGGGGAAGGCACATTTTTCCTGTGCTCCGCTCCGGTTCCTTCGATTGGATTCCATTCTGGGGAAGACGGTTCTCCGGGAGCATGAATACCTCTGGAGCTCAATTAGTAGTCATTCGGTCAAGGATTCATCATTTAACTGCTGAAAAGGGGAAAGACGATGGAGTATAAGGTTTCGGATGTCCTGATCCCGAAAGAGGAAATCGGAAAACGGGTTGCCGAGCTGGGGGCACAGATCGCCGGAGATTACGAAGGGAAGGAACTCGTCGTCGTCGGCATACTGAAAGGTGCGGTCGTATTCATGGCTGACCTGGTCCGGAACATCCCCCCGTCGGTGGACATTTCCCTTGATTTTATGGCGGTTTCCTCCTACGGGGATTCCACGAAAACAAGCGGGATCGTCAGGATAGTGAAAGATCTGGACAGCAGCATAAAAGACAAAAATGTCCTTATCGTCGAGGACATAGTTGACACGGGACTGACTCTGTCCTATCTTGTCAAGCTGATGCATGAGAGGCAGCCGGGAAGCGTCCGGGTATGCGCCCTTCTCGACAAGGAGGAACGGCGGAAGATTCACGTGGATGTGGCCTACAGGGGTTTTTCCATTCCCGACAGGTTTGTTGTGGGCTACGGCCTTGATTACGCGGGCAAATGGAGGAATCTCCCCTCCGTTCACATTGTTGAGGTTTCAGGAGAATCGAGAGCGGTACTATAAATATCAACCTAGTCAGGAGGCGGCGATAATTTGGGCCGATTGGTAAAAAATCTCGGATTGTATCTGATTCTCATTGTGCTTGTTGTGAGTCTCGTGAATATTTTCCTTTCTCCCACCCAGGGTCCCCAGCAAATACAGGAGATCGGGTACAGCACATTCCTTTCGGAAGTCTCCTCGGGGAGAATCACTACAGTCACTGTCAGGGAAAATTCCATCAAGGGCAAGTTCACCGACGGGAGAGAATTCGTTTCTTACGTGGTCGGTGTGGGAGACCTGGCCAAGGAGGTCGCCCAGAAAGGGGTCAATGTGGAGGTGGAGCCTCCGCAGAAGACTCCCTGGTGGGCAAACATGCTTTCTTCCCTGTTCCCGACGCTGCTGCTCATAGGTGTATGGATCTTTTTTCTCTACAACATGCAGGGCGGCGGCGGCAAGGTGATGAACTTCGCGAAGAGCAAGGCCAAACTCTTCCTCGACAACCGGCCGAAGGTGACCTTCAATGACGTGGCCGGCTGTGAAGAATCCAAGGAAGAGCTCTCGGAAGTGGTGTACTATTTGAAAGATCCCAGCCGGTTCACCGCTCTCGGTGCCAAGGTGCCGAAGGGGATCCTCCTTCTTGGACCTCCGGGAACGGGAAAAACCCTCCTTGCCAGGGCCGCGGCGGGGGAAGCGGATGTTCCCTTCTTCAGCGTGAGCGGTTCCGATTTCGTGGAGATGTTTGTCGGTGTCGGTGCGGCCAGAGTTCGTGATCTTTTCGAACAGGCACGGAAATATCAGCCCTGCATAATTTTCATCGACGAGATGGACGCTGTCGGAAGACAGCGGGGAGCCGGCCTCGGTGGAGGACACGACGAACGGGAGCAGACGCTGAACCAGCTTCTCGTGGAACTCGACGGATTCGATGAATCGACGGGCATCATTCTGATTGCGGCCACCAACAGACCGGATATCCTGGATCCCGCACTGCTCCGTCCGGGCAGATTCGATCGTCACATTGTCGTTGACAGACCTGACGTGAAAGGCAGGGAAGCAATCCTGCAGGTTCACGTCCGTGAAAAGAAGCTCGCTTCCGACGTGGACCTTGAAGTCCTTGCCCGCCGAACCCCGGGGTTTGTCGGCGCGGACCTGGCAAACCTCGTGAACGAGGCGGCCCTGCTCTCGGCACGGAACGGGGAAAAGGAAATTTCCATGAGGAATTTCGAAGAGGGGATCGACAGGGTCATCGCCGGTCCCGAACGGAAAAGCCGCATCGTGAGCGAAAAGGAAAAGAAGATCATTGCGTACCATGAAACCGGCCACGCCCTGGTGGCGAAGCTGATACCGTCCTGCGACCTGGTGCACAAGATTTCCATCATTCCGAGAGGACACATGGCTCTCGGATACACGCTTCAGCTGCCGGAGGAGGATCGCTTCCTCATGTCCCGTTCCGATCTCCTCGACAAGATTTGCGTTCTTCTCGGCGGAAGAGTGGCCGAAGAACTCCATTTCGGAGACGTCACAACAGGCGCCAGCAACGACCTGGAACGGGCTACCCAGATTGCCAGGCAGATGGTCACCGAATTCGGAATGAGTGATAAGCTGGGGCTTGTCAAGCTCGGCCATAAGCACCAGGAAGTGTTCCTCGGGAGGGACATCGGGGAGGAGAAGAACTACAGCGACGAAGTGGCGTACACCATTGACCAGGAAGTGAAGAAGATCATCGATTCCTGCTATGGCAGAGTCAATCACCTGCTGACAGAAAACGCCGACGAGATGGCGAAGGTCGCCCAGGTTCTCCTGGAAAAGGAAGTCATCGAAGGAAAGGAACTGACTCTTCTGCTCGGCATGGAAGAGAAAGAGGAGAAAAACGACTCTCCCGCCGAAAAAGAAAAACCGGAAAGGGAATCTCCCGGAGTGCTTTCCGAAGACAGCCGAACACCGAATGTCCTTGGAGAAGCTCCAGCAGATTAGTTTCGGCAGAAAGAGTGAAAAGAGAGGAGCCGGGAGCTTTCCCGGTTCCCTTTTTTCTTTTCCGGGCAGCGGGAAGGAGGCATCTCATTCTTATGAACACGGAAGAAAGAAAGTTCACCCTGGTTTCTGAATGGGCGCCTTCAGGAGACCAACCCGAAGCCATCCGGCGCCTGTCCGCCGGTGTCGCGGAAAGGCACCGTTTCCAGACCCTTCTCGGGGTAACAGGAAGCGGGAAAACCTTTACGGTCGCCAATGTCATCGCCGAAGCAGGCAGGCCCGTTCTCGTGCTCGCCCACAACAAAACCCTCGCGGCACAACTTTACAGTGAATTCAAGGGATTTTTCCCCCAGAACGCCGTGCATTATTTTGTCAGCTACTACGACTATTACCAGCCCGAGGCCTATGTTCCCGCAACGGATACCTATATTGAAAAAGACGCTTCGGTCAATGACAGGATCGAACGGCTCCGCCTGGCAGCGACCAAGGCGCTTATTGAACGGCGGGACGTCATTGTCGTGGCGAGCGTCTCCTGCATCTACGGGCTCGGACGAAAAGAGACCTATGAAAAGGTCATTTTTCCCTTCGCAGTCGGAGAACGGTGGGAGAGACGGGCATTCATGGAAAAACTCCTTGAAAACTACTACGAAAGAAACGATTTGGTGGTGGAACAGGGCAGTTTCCGCGCAAGGGGAGACATCATCGAAATATTCCCCGCCTACGGGGAAAACGCTCTCCGGATTTGTTTTTTCGACGACGAAATTGAAAGAATTGAAGAGTTCGACCCCGTTTCGGGAAAGGTAAAGGAGAGCCTTGCCCACGCTTCGATCTTCCCGGCCCAGCATTACGTGACCGACAGGGATGCCATCGACCGGGCCATCGAACCTATCCGGTCTGAAATGGAGGAACAGGCGGCAGCATTCGAAAAGCAGGGAAAGTTTCTCGAAGCCCAGAGAATCCGGATGAGAACCCAATACGATCTTGAAATGCTTCTCGAGACAGGCTACTGCTCAGGAATTGAAAACTACTCAAGATACCTCGACGGAAGAAATCCGGGAGAACCTCCCGGAACGCTGCTCGATTTCTTTCCTGGCGACTTTCTCCTCGTGGTGGACGAATCCCACATTACCCTTCCCCAGGTCAGGGGCATGTTCAACGGAGACCGTGCCCGGAAGCTGACCCTGGTGGAAAACGGTTTCCGTCTTCCTTCCTGCCTTGACAACAGGCCCCTGGAATGGACCGAATTCGAAAAATACATGAAGCAGGCAATTTTCGTTACTGCGACTCCCGGCGATTACGAGTTCCGGGTATCTGGGAAAGTGGTGGAGCAGCTCATACGCCCTACCGGCGTCCTTGATCCGGCAGTGGAAGTCCTTCCCGCGAGCGGACAGGTGGACGATCTCATAGGACGGCTCAGGGAGATCGCCTCCAGGGGTGAGAGGGCTCTGATAACCACCCTGACAAAAAAATCGTCAGAAGACCTCGCGGAGTATCTTGCCGATCTTCAGTTCAAGGTGAAGTACATTCACTCCGAGCTCAACACCTTCGAGAGGGCGGAACTCATCAGGGACCTCCGTAACGGCGACATTTCAGTCCTCGTGGGAATCAACCTTCTCCGGGAAGGAATGGATCTTCCGGAGGTTTCTCTTGTGGCCATTCTTGATGCCGACAGGGAGGGATTCCTCCGGTCAGAGCGTTCTCTCATCCAGATGATGGGCAGGGCGGCGAGGAATACGGCGGGAAAGGTTATACTGTACGCTGACGAAATTACGGACAGCATCCGCAACGCCACTGCCGAGACCGCCCGGAGGAGGGCTCTGCAGATGAAGTACAATGAAGACCATGGAATAACGCCGGAATCGATCAGGAAAGACGTCATTTCGCTCCTGCCCGAAGAGCTCATGGCCGACGCAGGTTCCGGGTATCTCCGGAAAAGGGAAAAGGATAGCCTGGAAGGGATTTCTTCTGCAGAACTTGAAAAGATGATGTGGCAGGCCGTGGAACGGCTTGATTTTGAGAAGGCGGCCCGGCTCAGGGACATGCTGGCTTCTCTTGAAGGGAAGGAATGGAACCGTGTTGCAATGGATTCAAATAAAAGGGGCAAGGGAACACAACCTAAAAAACATCGACGTTGATATCCCGAAAAACAAGCTCGTGGTCATCACCGGACCTTCGGGATCAGGCAAGTCATCTCTCGCTTTCGATACTCTGTACGCCGAGGGGCAGCGAAGGTATGTAGAATCTCTTTCCGTTTACGCGAGGCAGTTTTTGGGTGTCCAGAACAAACCGGATGTGGACGAAATTTCGGGGCTTTCTCCGGCCATTTCCATCGAACAGAAGGGGGTGTCCCACAACCCTCGCTCCATTGTCGGAACCGTCACGGAAATTTACGACTATCTCCGGCTGATTTTCGCCAGGGTGGGGAAACCCCATTGCCCCTCCTGCGGAAAGGAAGTCACGCGCTATTCCCTCGATGAAATAGTGGACATCCTGTTCCGCAGTTTTCCTGGGGAGAGGGTGGAAATTCTCGCGCCCCTGGTGAGGAGCAAAAAGGGAGAGTACAGGAACCTGCTTTCCCAGACGAGGGACAAGGGATTTCTTCGAGTCAGGGTCGACGGCTCTGTCCTGTGGCTGGAAGAAGAAATTTCCCTCGACAAGAACAAACGCCATACCATCGAAGTCATAGTTGACAGGCTTCGCATTCAGGAAGACCGGCGGGGCAGAATTGCCGAAGCCGTGGAGAATGCCCTCACCCTCAGCGGAGGCTACGTGGTGGCAGTTCCTGAAAAGGGAGAAGAGAAGCTGCTCACAGAAAATTTCACCTGTCCCTCGTGTGATATTTCTCTGCCCGAAATAGAACCCAGGCTCTTTTCGTTCAACAATCCGTACGGAGCCTGCCCGGACTGTTCCGGTATAGGCAGCCACCAGTTTTTTTCTGAGGAACTGGCAATCGATCCTGAAAGGTCCCTTGTGGAAGGGGCCATTCTTCCGTGGAAGAAAAAACACTACATGCTGACGAAGCTGGAAAAGTTCGCCGCAAAAAAGGGATGGGATCTCTCCGGATCCTATGGAAAGCTCCCTGAGATTATTAAGGAGTTTATTCTCAGGGGATCCGATGAACGAATCCCGCTGGTTTTCCGTGACGGCAGAGAAGAGAGATCCTACATGGGGCGCTATGAGGGGCTCCTGCCATGGCTCGACGCAAGGTGGAAGGAAACGGAATCGGAAGCCGTCCTCGAAGAGCTCGCTACGTACCGGGTGGATGACGAGTGCAAGACCTGCGGGGGACTGAGGCTCAAGCCGGAAGCGCTGAATGTGAAAGTCCAGGAGTACGGGATCGGGGATTTTGTCTCCATGCCCATCGATGAATTGTGCCACATCCTGGAAAACCTCCCCTTCTCTTCCGGAGAGGAGCATATCGTGCACCAGGTCCTTCTCGAGACGAGAAAACGCCTCCGTTTTCTCTCCGACGTGGGAGTGGGGTATCTCTCCCTGATTCGCAGAGCAGACACCCTCAGCGGTGGAGAAAGCCAGAGAATCAGGCTCGCCACCCAGATCGGATCAAAACTGAGCGGTGTCCTGTACGTGCTGGACGAACCTACCATCGGCCTTCATTCACGGGATACCGAGAAACTCGTCAGGACTCTCGAATCGATCCGCGACCTCGGCAACACCGTCGTGGTGGTTGAACACGACAGGGAAACCATGATGGCCGCCGACTCGATCATCGAGATGGGACCCGGTGCGGGAGAGGGAGGAGGAAATATCGTTTTTGCCGGGGAGTACGAAGAGGCAGTCCGGTCGCCGTTCCTCACCGGCCCCTATCTTCGGGGTGAATGCAACGGCATCGTCCGGCCGAAGGAGAGAAGGAGGCCCAAAGCCACCCTGACCATAAAAGGAGCCAGGCACAACAATCTGAAAGGCATCGATGTGGAGTTCCCGACGGGGCTCTTCATCACGGTAACAGGGGTTTCAGGATCAGGGAAGAGCAGCCTCATCCATGACGTGCTCTATAAGGGAATGAGACGGCACCTGGACAGGGATTTCCGGGAACGGGCGGGAAACCACAAAAGCATTGAGGGATGGGAGCAATTTCGAAACATCATTCTCGTCGACCAGAGCCCCATTGGAAGGACTCCACGGTCGAATCCGGCCACTTACACGGGACTGTTCACCCTCATCCGGGAACTGTTCGCCGAACTCCCCGAAGCGAAGCTGAGGGGATATCTTCCAGGCAGGTTCAGCTTCAACGTGAGGGGGGGACGGTGTGAAGCATGCGGCGGCGGCGGATCCACAAAGGTTTCCATGCTCTTTCTGCCCGACGTGTACGTTCCCTGCGAGGTCTGCGGGGGCAAACGATACAACAGGGAAACCCTCGAAGTGAAGTTCAAGGGAAAATCCATCTCCGACGTGCTGGACATGACAGTGGATGAGGCCCTGCAGTTCTTCAGGGACATCCCGAGAATCGCCTCCAAGCTGAACCTTATTGCCGAAGCGGGGCTTGGTTATATCCAACTCGGCCAATCGGCACTCACCCTCAGCGGAGGGGAGGCCCAGAGAGTAAAGCTGTCCAAGGAACTGAGCAAGAAGTTTTCGGGGCCGACCCTGTACCTTCTGGACGAACCGACCACCGGTCTTTTCTACACGGACGTGGAAAAGCTTCTGGTCATCATCAACAAAATCGTTGACCAGGGAAACACGGTCATCCTCATCGAACACAACCTGGATGTTCTCATGTCCGCGGATTATATTATCGACCTCGGCCCGGAGGGAGGGAACGGAGGAGGACGGCTCGTCGCGGCAGGCACGCCGGAAGACCTCGTTCACTCTTCCAAAGGCTATACAGCACGGTTCCTCAGGGAGTATTCCGATCAAATCGGTGAAAGGATGAAAAAAAGTGGATAAAATGGAAAGAAAAGAGGGGAAAAGGCCATCGGGCAGGAGTATCGGTAAAGAAGCCGGTTCCGCCGCACCCCGTTTCGAAAGGAAAAGAAGCGAAGACCTCAACTGGGGGAGGCAGGTCGTGCTCCAGCTGTTGAAAGAGTCCCCAGACAGGGTCCAGAAAGTCTTCCTCGGAAAAAATGTGAGCGAATCCTTTGCCCGGCAGATAAAAACACTGGCGGAAAAAGGCGGGGTAGTGGTCCAGGCTGTCGCACCCGAGGTCCTTTCAGAGATCTGCGGCCCGGTAAACCACCAGGGGGTCGCATGCAGGAGCAGCGAGGTATCCATGGCCGAGCTCGGGGATTTCCTCTCGTCTCTTCCTTCCGGGGGTCCTCTCCTCGTGGTCGTCCTCGATCACGTCCAGGATCCCCACAACCTTGGGGCCGTAGCCCGAACGGCTGAAGCGTGCGGTGCAAAAGGAGTCCTCTTTCCCAAGCGCAGGGGAGCCCTCCCCGGGGGCACGGTGGTCAAGGTGAGCGCAGGGGCGGCACTGCGACTCCCCATGGTGGGTGTGAACAATGTTGTCCAGACGGTCAAGGAACTCCAGGAGTCGGGTTTCTGGACCATAGGCCTGGACAACAGGATGGGCCGTTCCCTCTGGTCTGAACCCATGCCGGAAAGAACAGCCCTTGTCGTCGGGGCCGAAGGTGAAGGACTGTCAAGGCTTGTCTCCGATACCTGCGACGAAATAGTCCGGATACCCCTTACGGGTGAAACCGGTTCTTTGAACGCAAGCGTCGCCTGTGCCGTGGGAATGTTCGAATGGGCCAGGAAATGGGGTCCCCAGTCCTGAGAAAAACCTTCGCCGCCGCACCGGTTCCCTGAACTGCATCGAAACGGGGAACGGCTCCAGTCCAAGGGCAGCCGTTCCCCGGTCTTTCGGAAGAGGAGGTTACAGATCGAAATATATGCCGTTTCCCGTCGATTTTCCCCTCTCCAGCAAGGTTTTCGCGGCGTATAGATCGAACACCGAAAGCCCGACGGATTTGAAGAAAACTGTTCCTGAACCGGATGCCTCCTTTTTTTCCGCAAGGAGGAGATCCGAAAGGGGACGGATGATTTCTTTCGAAAACACTCCCCTTGAAAGCGGGCTGATGAGATCTCCCGTTTCCGAGAGAGCATGCTCCGTATCGACATACACCTGCCCCGCTTCCGCGAAAAGGGCATCGGGGTATTCCCTTATCTCCGGCGTATAGGAGCCGATGCCGATGATGCACTTGCCTCCGGAAAAGAGACGCCTGTCATCAGGAAAAACCGGCGATTTCGCCGTTGTCGCGGTAATGATCACATCGGAAGAAAGGGCAAGCTCCGCAGCATCCCTGCACGGGGAAACGGTAATGCCAGGCAGATCTTTTGCGAGCCTTTCGGCAGCTCTTTCAGCACTCTCCGGGAGGGCGTCGAAAATACGGACCTCTGAAAAGGAACGAACCTCGCAGGCGAACCGGACCTGCCAGTATCCCTGGGTTCCCGCCCCGGCAAGGCCAAGGGACCGTACATCTTTTCGCGCAAGGGCGCGCACCGCAGCACCGCCCACCGATCCCGTTCTCAGGGCGGTCAGCGTTCTTCCGTCCAAAAGCGCAAGGGGAGCGCCGTCCGTCCCGTCGAAAAGGAGTACAAGGCCGTTCAGAAAAGGCCGGGAACGGGCTGGATTGTCGGGAAAGATCGTGAGAGCTTTCAGGCCCCAGAGGTCATCCGCAAGACAGGGCATGAGAAGGAGAGAATTTTTATCTCTGAGAACCGCAGTCCTCAGGGGAACTGTGACGGCTCCATCCTTCTCGCAAGCGGCCGCTTTCATGGCATCTTCGGCGGCATCCATCATTCCGGGAAAAGAGAAACAGGAAAGCATGTGGCTGCTGTTCATAAGAAACATACCGGATCACCTCTTTCTTGAAAATCATTCCACTCTCATGAAAACGCATTCTATTCTATTTCAAATTTTCGTCCGGAGCAAAATATCCTGCCTCCCACTGAAGAAAGGCGCGTTATCAAAAATCCTTACGAACCATTTGTGAAATAGTTGAATGTGCCCAAAATTTTAACTTATCCTTGACAAATTCGATTCCCCGGAACACAATTGAACACACAAAAGCATTCTCCGTCACCCATTTTCTCCGGAGGGGATATTTCTGCCCATCACTTCATGTCCGTCAAAACAGCCATTTGTGCTCCTGATTCCAGTAGTTTTTCCGCAACAGGCCATTGTTCCATGTTGTGAAATTGAGGTGTGCTTGGAAGGAGGAAAACAGGCTTGGATGAGAAAAGTAATCCTGGAGGAGGCCGCGGGACCATGGATTTGATCGATGAACATCCGATCCTTGATTTCCCGAAAGGAGAAAGAGTCAGCTTTTTCTTCGACGGCAGGGAAATGGAAGGATATGAGGGGGAGCCGATCGCCATGGCCCTTCATGCGAACGGGATTAGGGTCTACCGCGAAACGGCTGAAATGCACAGGCCCCGGGGCTTTTTCTGCGCCATAGGAAAATGCAGCAGCTGCTTCATGGTGGTGGACGGGGTTCCAAACGTCAGGACGTGCATCACTCCCCTGAAGCCCGGAATGAAAGTGGAAACCCAGCACGGCAAGGGCTGCGTTCCCGAGACAGAGGAATGAGGATGACGCGATGAAAACTCTCTCGACTGAAATTCTCGTTATCGGCGGAGGAGCGGCGGGCCTGAGCGCTGCAGCGGAAGCGGCTGCAGCCGGTGCAAAGGTCATGGTAGCGGAAAGCGATCTGCATCTCGGCGGACAGCTCGTAAAACAGACCCATAAGTTTTTCGGCAGCAAGGACGAATATGCGGGAACCAGGGGGTTCAAAATCGCCGACATCCTTTTGAGCGAAATAGACTCCTGCAAGGAAAACGTTGAAATCCACACCAACACCACCATCACAGGCTTCTATTCAGAAGACGGCACCTTCACCGCCATGCGCGGGGAAGAAAAATTCTTCCACATCAACGCGAAAAAAACGATAGTGGCTACCGGTGCCCAGGAACGGCTCATTCCGTTCCCAAACAATGACCTTCCCGGCGTTTACGGTGCAGGAGCCGTTCAGACCCTTATGAACGTCTACGGGGTAGTCCCGGGGAAACGGGTTCTCATGGTCGGAGCGGGCAATATCGGACTTATAGTGAGTTACCAGCTCATGCAGGCCGGCGTGGAAGTCGCCGCCATTGTCGAAGCTGCGCCTAGGGTTGGAGGTTACTGGGTCCATGCCGCAAAAATCCGCAGGATGGGCGTCCCTATTCTTCTGCGTCACTCCATAAGGAAAGCCGTGGGGGAGAGGGGCATTACCGGAGCGTACATCACGGCGCTCAACGACCGCTTCGAACCGGTGGGCGAAGAAACGTACGTGGACTGTGACGTCATCTGCATAGCCGTCGGCCTTTCACCGACCACTGAGATTCTTTCCCAGGCGGGATGCAAGATGATGTATGTTCCCCAGTTGTGCGGTCTTGTGGCGAGGCGGGACAGGGCAATGAGAACCTCAAATCCGGATTTTTACACCGCCGGCGACGCAAGCGGAATCGAAGAGGCAAGCGCCGCCATGGTTGAGGGAAGAATAGCCGGCCTTTCGGCGGCTGCAGACCTTGGATACCCTACGGAACACGGGAAACTTGACGAGTATTGGGGACGTCTCCAGGCTCTCAGGTCAGGAGAGGCCGGGGCGCGGATCTGCCAGGGGCTCGAATGCGTGCTTGTCAACAGATGGGAGGATGTATCCAATGGCTGATGCTCTCGACCTCTTCAACAGTGGTGTCCTCACCGGCGAACGGGATGGTGCCGTTCTGCCGGACCGCAAGCTCTGGGAATCGAAAAAGGGGGGAGTCGTCGTCATCGAGTGCCCCCAGCGCATTCCCTGCAATCCGTGCCATACCAGCTGCCCTACGGGAGCGATCCGTCCCTTTGCCGACATTAACGACACCCCGAAGGTTGATCACACGCTGTGCACTGGATGCACCCTCTGCGTGGCTTCCTGTCCGGGGCTTGCGTGCTTCGTAATCGATCTCACCTTTTCCGAAGACAAAGCGCTTTTCAAGCTCCCCTATGAAATGCTCCCCCTTCCGGAAAAGGGACAAAAAGTCCAGTGCCTGAACCGGACAGGTGAATGCATTGCGGAAGGCACCGTGGAAAACGTGACTCAGCCCAAGAAAGACAGAACCTATGTCATCCATGTTTCGGCTCCGAAAGAAATAGTCGGCGAATTCCGGACAATCAGGGCGGTGAAATGACCATGCAGAAGGAACATCCCGGATCTGAGGAGATTTACGTATGTCGCTGCGAGGAAGTGACTCTCGAGGAAATCCGCAAGTGGATCGACAGGGGATATGACACCGTGGAAGAGCTCAAGAGGGTTCTCCGCGTCGGCATGGGTCCCTGCCAGGGCAGAGGCTGTCAGGACATCCTTATGAGAGAGATTGCGAAAAAAACGGGAAAGCCAATCACCGCAATAGAACCGGCAACGGTTCGACCTCCTGCAAAACCAATCAGGATCGGCCTGCTCGCAGAGGAGGGTGACGAATGATGGAATGGAAGAACACCGCCAATGTCGTTATCATTGGAGGCGGAATCATCGGCGTATCGACAGCCTATTATCTTGCCCGGAACGGCATGAAGAACATCGTTCTCATCGAAAAGGGCACCATCTGCGGCGGCTCCACAGGCCGATGCGGTGCAGGAATCCGGGCCCAGTGGGGAACGGAAATGAACTGCCGCCTCGGCATTGCCGCCCTTGACATTTTCGAGCAGCTCGACCAGGAGCTGGGGATGTCGGTAGGTCTCAACCAGGGAGGCTACCTGCTCGTTGCCTACAATGAAAAAGAGCTGGAGACCCTCCGGACGGGAATGGACCTCCAGAACTCCCTTGGAATAAAGTCACGGCAGATCAGTCTGAAGGAAGCCAGGGAAATATGCCCGGGGCTTGCCGCCGACGACGCCGTGGGATTCTTTTTCCACGGAAGAGACGGTCATGCCGACCCCTTCCTCACCACTTTCGCCTATCTCGAAGCCGCGAAAGGACTTGGCGTCACGTGCCACAGGCACACCGAATGCACCGGAATACTTGTTGACGGGGGTGTGGTACAGGGCGTTGAGACGGACAGAGGAACGATTCATGCCCCTGTGGTGATAAACTGTGCGGGTGCCTATTCGCAGTTCATCGCCCGCATGGCGGGAATCGAAATCCCCAACTGGGCGGAGCGGCATGAGATCATGATCACCGAGCCGGTCGCACCGGGAGTCTGCCCGTGCATGCTCATGAGCTTCTCGGGCAATTACTACATCCAGCAGAGACCTCACGGTTCCATCATATGCGGCATGAGCCCCGCAGGACACCCGGAGGACTTTCAGAACAAGAGTACCTGGCAATTCATCGAGGAAATGTCGAAAATCCTTGTCAGGCTCCTGCCGCGGACCAAGGGGATCAGGATAGCCAGGCAGTGGGCCGGAATGTATGATATGACCCCGGATGCCCAGCCGATCATCGGGGAAACAGACGTGAAAAATTTCTACCATTCCACGGGCTATTCGGGGCACGGCTTTATGCTCGCTCCCGTGGCAGGGAAGATTCTCGCCCAGCACATCACAGGGAAAAAACCGGACATTGACTTTTCAATGCTAGACTACAGGCGGTTTACCAGAGGTGAGCACATCAGGGAGTCGAATGTCGTCTAGCTCTCTGTCGAAGGAATTCTGACCGTGCAAATGCTGACACCGACGAAAGAAACGGCGGAACGCCCGGGGCTTGACAGCCCCTTTCCACGGCCTTCCGGGATCGTGCCGGAAGGCCGTGGAAAGGGCATGATCACCGTAGGATGGGCTGAGCCTGGCAGAGGAGAAAGAATGAACAATGGACTCGTCTTCGATATAAAGCGATATTCCATACATGACGGACCGGGAATACGGACCACGTTCTTTCTGAAAGGATGCCCCCTTTCCTGCTGGTGGTGCCATAACCCGGAAGGCATGTCCCCTCAGCCCATCCTTTTTCGTCATCCCAACCGGTGCATCGGGTGCGGCCGCTGCATAGCCGTCTGCCCGACGGGCGCATGGAGCAGGAATGCAGACGGCCTGCTCTGCCACGACAAGGCGAAATGTACACTCTGCGGGAAATGCGCAGCTGCCTGTCATTCGTCTGCAATCGAAATCGCCGGGAGAGAAATGACACCCGGGGACGTTTTTCTGGAAGCAAAAAAAGATATTCCGTTTTTTGACCAATCCGGGGGAGGCGTCACATTTTCCGGAGGCGAACCTCTTCTCCAGATCCGTTTTTTAATTGC
Source organism: Aminivibrio sp. (assembly GCA_018057035.1). The sequence goes on from JAGPEN010000001.1 coordinate 87,304, forward strand.
CTGCCTTCGAAAACTGCAGAAGGAAGAAATTCATACCGCCATTGATACATCAGGATACTGCGATGAAAGCAGGATACTTGAATCTGCTGAATATGCGGATCTTTTCCTTTTCGACATAAAGCTCATTGACCCGAAGAAGCATGAATACTATACTGGCGTAAGTAATCGCACAATTTTGTCTAACCTGGGAAAGCTCGACGAAGCCCTTGCCCGGAGAGGCAAGGGACGAATCAACATCAGGATGCCGCTTATTCCCGGCATAAACGACGATTCCGGGAGCCTTGAAGCAGTTGCCGTGCTTTCAGCCTCCCTGAAAACTCTCTCCGGGGTCAACATACTCCCGTACCACTCTACCGGCGAAGGGAAATACAGGAATCTCGGCATGGAATACAAAATGGGAAATGTTCTTCCGCCACAGGATGAAAAAATAGCGGAAGCTCTTGATATATTCCGAAGGCAGAATATTGAAGCGGTTAAAGGAGGATAACGGCCGTCATGAACGAGAGAATTGAGTATCTGAGAAGAGAAAGCTTTGAAACGTCACCAAGCGTTTCAATTGAAAGGGCGGTTTTAACCACCGAGTTTTACAAAGAAAACGAGGGCAAGTACCCTGTTCCGATTCTCAGGGCTAAAAATTTTTATAATCTCTGCGAGAAAAAAGCCATATACATAGGCGACAGGGAACTTATTGTCGGAGAAAGAGGTCCCCGCCCCAAGGCGGTTTCCACTTTTCCAGAGCTGAATTGCCATACGGCGGAGGATTTCGAGATACTGAACTCCCGGCCAATGACACGTTACACGGTGTCACAGGATGATATTTCCGCCTACAGCGAACACGTCGTCCCATACTGGAAAGGGAGGACTCTTCGGGACCGGATTTTCTCAAATCTCCCCGCAGAATGGCTTGCCCTCTACGAAGGCGGCTGCTATACGGAATTCATGGAGCAGCGCGCTCCGGGGCACACTGCCCTCGACGGGACCATTTACCGCACGGGACTTCTGGACCTGAAGAGAAGAATTGCCGGTGCCATGGCAAATTTGGACTGGATCAACGATCCCCATGCAACGGAAAAAAATGAGGAACTGCAGGCGATGGACATAGCCTGCGACGCTGTCATCCTCTTCGCGGAAAGGCATGCTGCCCTCGCCGAGAAGATGGCGGAGGAAACGACGGACTCCCAAAGGAGAGCCGAACTGCTCAAAATAGCTGACGTCTGCCGCCACGTTCCCGCCCATGCGCCCCGGGATTTTCACGAAGCCATCCAGACCTACTGGTTCACCCACCTCGGAACAATCACGGAACTGAACGGCTGGGACGCCATGTCTCCAGGCCATTTTGACCAGCACCTTGCTCCGTTCTACGCAAAAGGGATCCGGGAAGGAACTCTGGACGGGGAAAAGGCAAAGGAACTGCTTTCCTGTTTCTGGATCAAGGTAAACAACACTCCGGCTCCGCCCAAGGTCGGCGTGACAGCGGCGGAGAGCGGCACCTACAACGATTTCACCCAGATCAACCTCGGGGGAGTGACCGAAGACGGCGCGGACGCTGTAAGCGAAGTTTCATACCTCATGCTTGACGTCCTTGACGAGCTCCAGCTTCTGCAACCCCAGGCAAGCGTCCACATTTCATCGAGAACGCCGGAAAGATTCCTCCGTCACGCATGCCGCATCATGAGGCGCGGCTCGGGATATCCGTCCGCCTTTAATTCGGACGCCGTGGTCATGGAACAGCTCGGAATGGGAAAGCGGGTTGAAGACGCCAGAACCGGAGGAACAAGCGGATGCGTGGAAACCGGTTCTTTCGGGAAAGAAGCCTATATTCTCCATGGATACCTGAATGTGCCTAAAATACTTGAACTGACACTCAACAACGGAACCGACCAGCTCACCGGAAAAAAGATCGGGATTGCTTCCGGCGATCCCATGGAGTTTCGGGATTTTGACGATCTGTACCGGGCGTTTGAAAAACAGCTCGCCCATGTGGTGAACGTCAAAATCAGGACGGACAACTACATCCAGCGGATGTTCGCCCGGCATGCCCCGGCCCCGTACCTTTCCGTCCTCATCCACGACTGCATCGAGAACGGAAAGGACTACTACGACGGGGGCGCCCGGTACAATACGGACTATATCCAGTGCTGCGGCATAGGAACAGTAACGGACAGCCTTTCCGTCCTTAAAAAGCACGTGTTTGAAGACGGCTCGATTGTCATGGAATCCCTTCTGAAGGCTCTGAAAGACAACTGGAAGGGACATGACGAGCTGCGGCAGTTCGTCTGGAACAGGACACCATTCTTTGGAAACGACGACGAATACGCCGACTCCATCATGCAGAAGGTCTACGGATCCCTTCTCGATTCCATCGACGGGAAACATTCTCCGAAGGGACCGACCTATCACGTAAACATGCTGTCAACCACATGCCACATTTATTTCGGAAAAAAACTCGGAGCGACACCGAACGGACGCTTCGCCCATGTTCCGGAATCGGACGGAACGTCTCCCTCCCACGGCGCCGACCGCCGGGGCCCCACGGCAGTGGTGAAATCCCTCAGCAAGATGAACCAGGTCAAATCCGGAGGGACTCTTCTGAACCAGCGGTTCCTTCCCTCGGTTCTGGACGGAGAGGGAGGACTGGAAAAAATGGCGGGACTCATAAGAACCTATTTCAATCTCGGAGGACATCATATCCAGTTCAACGTAGTCGACACGGAAACGCTGCGCAAAGCCCAGAAAAATCCCGAGGAATACCGCGGCCTTCTCGTTCGTGTCGCGGGATACAGCGATTACTTCGTCGACCTGGACGATCATCACCAGGAAGAAATCATTGCAAGAACTGCACAGGAGAGCTTCTGACCATCAATTCGGAGAGCGTTTTTTTTGAAAAGGGGGGATTGTGAAAAAGAGCGGGCTGACGGTGGAGGAAAGAGCGCTTCGGAGAGCAACTTTCGCTGGATGAAAATTGAAAGGAGTGCTGAATAATGAGAAAGGCGACAAAAATCACCATGCTTCTTCTCACTGCAGTGGTTGCATTTACCTTTGTTTTTCCATCGGTTTCATCTGCAGCTCCCGAAATGACCCTCCGTTTCGCGAACCAGGTTCCAGTAGAGCATACGGCCACCAAGCTCATGCACCAGGTTGCTGATGAAGTGAAGGAAAAAACAAACGGCCGCATCGAAATAGTCGTCTATCCCGCAAACCAGCTCGGAGACTACACCCTGGTCTATGAAGAACTGATCAGGGGTACCATCGACATGGCGGCAATTTCCATCCCCAGCCAGTTCGATCCCCGCCTCGAGCTCACCTACATCAACTGCTTCGTACGGAACTTCGAAGACGCGCGCAAGGTTTTTGCTCCGGACGGCTGGCTCTTCAAAAAAATGGACGAGCTCAGCTCCCGTCTCGGCGTGAAGATCCTCGGATTCCAGGTTGAAGGCTTTATCGGCATCGGAAGCACCAAGCCGGTGAACGAACCCCTGAATCCCAACGTTGACAAAGGGGTTCTCGTGCGGATCCCCAACATGGACGTCTACAAGCTCGGAGCCGAGGCCATGGGCTACCGGACGGTCACGGTCCCCTGGGCTGAAGTCTACACAGCCCTCCAGACCGGAGTCGCCGACGGCGTGGACGGAATGACCCCCACAGCCGCCTACACCATGCTCAAGGACGTTCTGAAATACTGGTACGACCTCAACTACTCCGTTGAGAACTTCAACTACATGATCAGCCAGAAGACATGGGACAAGCTGTCCGAAGGCGACCGGAAAATCATTGCCGACGCCGTCGCCAAGGTTACAACCATGAGCATCGACCTCGCCCAGAAGGACCAGGAGAAACACCTCCAGCTCATGCGGGATGCAGGGATAGAAGTTCACACCTACTCTGCCGAAGAACTGGAGCCCATCTTCGTGAAAGTTGTCGGAACATGGGACAAGCTCGCCGACAAGTTCTCAAAGGAACTGATCGACGAATTCAAGGTGCAGTACGCTCCCAAATAAATACCCATCGGCCTCTGGAACTGGGGCGGAGGAGTGCAAACACTCCTCCGCCGTTATTTCCTCTGCGGCGGAAAGGAGAACGGAATGCCTGATCAAGAAGCCATGGGCTGTTTTCCAGAAAACAGGCCTGACAAAAAAAGCCCCCTGGATCTTGCGCTGCTCGCTTTCTTTTCAATTGTCACCGTTGTCTGTTCGCTTCTTTTATCCCTGATCATTGCTGCCGCCGCTTTTACCAGATACGTAATTGGTGGTGACCTTTACGGATTCGAGGAATGGGTCAAGCTCTTCGCCTTCTGGCTTTATTTCATGGGAGGCGCCTACGGGGCCTACAACAACACCCATGTTTCAGCGGACGTGGTTGACTCCTACATGAAAGACGGCCTGCTGAAAAGGGCGACAGTTTTTCTTCGCAATCTCATCACATCGGGAATCAGCATCCTGTTCACATGGTACGGTTATGAATTCTTCATGTTCGGCTTCATGGGACCCCTTGGGACAGGGATCGCGCTTCCCAGAACCACAGTATGGCAAATCCCCCTGTGGACGTCGTATCTGGCGGTATTTCTCGGCCTCATCTTCATGACATACTATTTCACGATGAGAATGCTGCGAAGTCTCCGGGACTTAATTCGAGGAGGGAACTCATGATCTACGTCGCCGTTCTTATCCTTCTGTTTTGCCTCATAATAGGCGTTCCCGTTCCAATGAGCTTTATGGCTTCAACAGCGTGGCTTCTTTTCTTCGGCGGCCCCCAGGCGGCAGGATACCAGACCACCATGGTCCTTCCCTACGGCTTCAGTTCCATGAACAGCATCGCTCTCATCTCCATCGCTCTTTTCATCATGGCTGGAGGCATTATGGAACGCGGCAGGATAGGCGAGAAGCTCATCAACCTCGTCGACCTTCTTGTCGGCAGGATAAAGGGCGGCCTCGGAGTGGTGGGGACAATATCCTGCGCCGTGTTCGGCTCCATAACGGGCTCCGCCTGCGCGACCCTGTCCTGTATCGGTTCGATCATGTTTCCCCGCCTTGAAGAAGCAGGCTACCCCAAAGGAATCGCAGCTGCGGTCATGTCAAACGCATCGCTGCTCGGGATGCTCATACCCCCGAATTCCACGCTCATCATCTTCGCCTGGATCGGGGGCCAGTCCATCCTGGCCTGCTTCCTTTCGACCGTGATCCCCGGCATTATCATGACCGCCCTCATCTGCGTAGTGAACTGCTGGCTGGTGAAAGACAATCCCAATGTGAAGGTTACGGAACCTGTCCACGGGAAAGAGAAAAGGCTCCTTATCAAGAAAAGAGGGCTGGAAGCACTCCCTGCACTCATGCTGCCGGTCATCGTCCTGGGCGGCATCTACGGAGGCATCATGACCCCTACTGAGGCGGCGGCTGTTGCCGTCGTCTATGCCATTCCGACGGGGATGTTCATCTACAAGGGGCTTACATGGCGCGGCCTGTGGGACTCCCTGGTGGAATCAGCGGTCACCACCGGAGTCGTCATGGTCATGCTCTACTCGGTCATGATGCTGAGCCGCCTGTACATCCTCGAAGACCTTCCCAGTAAAATGCTGGGACTCTTCAGGGCCGTCTCGGACAACCGGTGGATCATTCTGTTCATGATCAACATTTTTCTTGTGGTCATGGGGATGCTTATGGACGATATCAGCAGCGTGACGCTGACGACGCCCATCCTGATGCCGATCATCATCGAGCTCGGTTTCAATCCCATCCACTACGCGGCGATCGTGGGCGTCAACACCGGACTGGGGTGCATTACCCCGCCGGCGGCACCTGTTTTGTACCTCGGCGGAAGGCTCGGCAGGGCCCCGATCAATGAGATGATGTCGCCGACTCTATGGATAATAGCTTTAGCCTGGACTCCAACGCTTCTCATCACCACGTATTTCCCGAAACTTTCCCTGTTCCTTCCCCATTTCCTCCTGGGGACGCCGTGGTGAAGAGGTTGAAATAGGAGCATGTTTTACCGCAATCTTTTCGGATTTCTGTGCCTCTGTTGTTTTGTCCTGGGGCTCTGGACCAAGTCGCCTTATGCGTACTGGGGCGCCCTGGTCAGCGGAACACTGTCGAGGGCAGCTGTCCGGAAGGGATGGAAACCACCGAAATGGATCACCGGTTTGTTTCATTTTTCGGAATGAATCCATAGCAAGCCATGACTTATTGACAAATAGCCTCAGTTTCTGTAGAATTCCTTTCTGTTGGGTGGTTAGTTCAGAGGAAGAACGCTTCCTTGACGCGGAAGAGGTCACAGGTTCGAGTCCTGTACCACCCACCAA
>JAGPEN010000017.1 GCA_018057035.1 Aminivibrio sp.
GAACCTGCTTCGACGCATAGCGAGGAGCGGTAATGGCGAAGGCGACCATGGAAGACGTCGCCCGCCTGGCCGGTGTGAACAAGGCCACGGTCAGCAGGGCATTGCGGGGGGACTCCCGCATATCCCGGGCTACGAGGGAAAAGGTCTGGAAAAGTGCGAAAGAACTCGGCTACAGGCTTGATCTTGCCGCAAGCACGCTGTCGGGGGGCAAAACGGGAATAGCCGCCCTCGCGCTGGAGGAAATGGATCCCTGGCTGACGGGGCCCTTCCTGGAGGGCTTGAACAGGGTGCTCTCGAGATCGGGTCTGGATCTGTTGCTGAAGCTTCCCGGTTTCCACCCGGGAGAACTTTTTTCCACCCTCGAGGCGCGGCACGTGGATTGCATCCTCTGGGCGGGAACTGGGGAGCGCTGCATCGAGCCCCGGAAGGCAGTTTCTTCCATTCCCATGGTAACCGCTGGCTTTTCCCTCCCCCAAAAACCGTCGGTCCTGATTTCGCCTGAAAGGACCATTGAGCGGCTGAAAATGCTGGCCGGAAGTACAAGAGCGCTGAGATACCGGGCCGGTTGCGGGATTCTTCTGTTCCCCTTTCTCTCCCGGATGATAGAACCCTGGGAAAAAGGAGAAAAAGGAGTCTTTTCCGTGATCGACGGCGAGGATCAGCCTGTCCTGGACGACCATCAGGGGGTCTTCTGCACACGGGGCGGAACGCATCCTCCCCGGGGGATGCATTCCCTGGAATGGCCCGCTTTTGAATTCGGGGTTACCGCTGCCCGCATTCTCGTCAATGTTCTCCAGGGGCAGGCACCAATACCGGAAATAACGTACCTTGTGCCGGCTCTGAAATCTCCGGAAGGGGAACCCTTGCCCTATATAAAATAAACATAAGTTTAAGATAAAAAATAGGATCAACCCATGTTGACAAAGGCGAATCCTGATGTTATAAATAACCAGTAAGAGAAACTAATGTTTAAATTACGGGGAGGGTTTCGACATGATGTGGATAAAGGATACGAACGGAAACTGGTACTGTGACGGCCCCCTGTGCACCTGCACCCTTAAGGCTTCTTCCTGTGTATGGGACAAAAACGACGACGGTTCATGGTATCTCTCCCAGCCTGCGGCTCCTTTCTCCAGGATCCCTTCCCTTCGCTGCGGCAGCGACATGTCCCTTGCGGGCTAGGGGACAGGAGACAGGAATTTTTTCTCTCCCCACCCGAGCGGGTAGAGCCCCGGCAGCTCCACAGGAAGTTTTCCCATGGGCGATGCCTTCCCGTTGAGAATTTGACCGAGAGCCTTCATGGTGGCGGGTACGTCGCTGTAGAGCGCGAAAAAACCCTTTGCTTCCGGAAGAGCGAGCAGCGAATAGGGTGTCCGGGCTGAGAGCAGAAATACTCTCTCCTGCCCCAGGGTCCTCAGAAGGTCGAGCCAGGGTTCGTTTTTCCAGCAGTCGTAATCGGCTGCGAAAATCACTTCCTGATCACCGAGTTTTTCCGACAGGAGTCGGACTTCTTCCTTTCCCGGCTTTCCCGGGAGGGCAAGAAGGTCAAAGAACGGGCAGGTCTCCACGAGAATTTCTGCTGCAGTTCTTTGTTCCTCGGGCCAGACAAGCGGAATTTTTTCCCCCTTTTGTATTTTTTCCGAAGCTTCCCTCCAACCGCGGACCAGTGTAACGCTTTTCGCCGCGACTCTGCCTGCGATCAATTCCCCTTCAGGACAGGGCACGCGAATGCCTGGCATTTCTTCCGGCTCCCTGAAGATCACGGCCTTTTCCTTGAGATCAAGGATCCTTCCCACCGCTTCATCGAGCCTTTGTTCCGGAATTGTCCCATTCCGGCATGCTTCCAGGAGAGCCTCGTAGATGAGGAAATGCTCCTGTTCCTCGTACCCCCTGTCAGCACCGAAAAGAAGGATATCCGCACCTGCGTTGAATGCCGCTATGGCCGCCTCCGCGACGGTCCTCCCCTTTTTCAGGGCCCCCATACCCATGGAGTCAGTGATGATGACTCCGGAAAAGCCCATTTCCTTTCTCAGCATGCCGAGGATGGAAGGGGAGAGGGTGGCCGGCAGTTCAGGATCGAGAGCCAGGACAAGGACGTGGGCCGTCATGACCATGGGCACCCCTGATGTGACGAGGGTGCGGAAGGGCGGAAATTCGGTTTTCTCAAGCTCTTCCCTTGTGGAGGAAATGAGGGGCAGCCCTGAATGAGAGTCCGTTTCTGTGTTTCCGTGTCCCGGAAAATGCTTTGCCGACGGGACGACTCCTTCACTTGCAAAGGCTGAAGCCATCGCACCGGAGAGCCTGGAAACAAGTTCAGGCGAGGATCCGAAGGCGCGCACCCCGATGACCGGATTGAACGGATTGTTGTTCACGTCCGCCACGGGAGCGAAATTCATGTTGATCCCCAGGGCGGAAAGTTCCCTTGCCATCACTCCCGCTGCTTCGGCGGCGAGTTTTTCGTCGTTTGCCGCTCCGAGAGCCATATTTCCCGGAAAGCGGGTGACGCCCTCCGTGATCCGCTGTATCAGGCCCCCTTCCTGGTCAATCCCAATAAAGAGAGGCCAGGAACCCGATGATGACGCAAAAGAACGGAGATTTCGGCACAGGTCGGACACCTGCCCCGTTGACACGATATTCCCCCTGCTCGAATAGAGGATCACTCCTCCTATCTTCAGGTCGCCGATCATCCTTTTGAGATTTGCCGAGAGGGCGGGACCCTCAAAATAGCACATCATGATCTGCCCCACCTTTTCCTCCTGCGAAAGGCCCTTGATCCGGCTTTCGGCTCCCGTTGCGGAAACGCCGGGGTGAAGGAAAAGCAGGGACAGAAGGAACATAACAACGGTACGGGTCCGTTTCATTCCGATGCCCCTCCTAGGTTCGAATGTAATTTTTCCAGGAACTGGTCTTTGTTCATGGGGTGATTTCCGCTGTAGTACACAAAACCGTATTCGATTTCCACTGAAAACGGGAAAGTGTTTTTAAGTTCCACGAGAGAGTCAGGCAAGTCCATGAGCTTGAGGCTTACGTCCTTGGCTCCCTGCTGGGGAGTCTCCGGAAGAAGTATGAGTATTTTCCGGTCACCGAGGTAGAACGCTATGTCGCTGTCCCTGACTGTGTTCCGGACAAAGGATGAGAATGCGTCCAGAAAGGAATTCTCCAGGTCTTCCTGGTAGTTCAGACCGGGAAGATAAGTGTATTCAAGGGCCAGAAGAACTCCGCAGAGCCACCTCCTGTAGCGGAAAGCCCTGCTGAGTTCCTCGGAAATTCGGATGGATGCGTATTCCGGAGAATAGAGGCCAGTCGCAGGGTCCACCAGCTTGACCGTTTCTTTTGACCGGGCTCCTTTTTTCCGTTGTTTCGGCATCTCCACAAGAGCGAAAAAGAACGCCCCGTCCAGTGGAGCCTGGAATACAATGTACTCCCTGTCGCCCATGCTGACGGAATCCTCACCGGGAATGAAAAAATCAGTCACGGGTTTTCCTGAAAGATCTCCCCCGGGTACCAGGGAGGCGAACGCCTCATTCGCCTTGACAACAATTCCCTGGGAGTCTGTGGTAAGAACGGGCAGGGGAATGCTTTCAACCGGTGGTCCCGTGACCGGTGCGCCCAACGGGCCGGCGGTCAGGGAGGCACTCTCACCGGGATGGGGCTTTCCCCGAAGAAAAAGATTGAGGAGAACAAAAGAGCCGGAGACAGCGGAAAGGACTCCGGTCCAGGAAATGACGGGAAGGGTTCCCGATTCCAGGGAAACCACCGTCATAATCAGCCCCTGGGCAAGGAGTTGGATCGGAGAGAGAAGATGGAAGAGGTGCTTTCTTATGGCTGAAGCGTAAGCCGCGCACAGGACGAAATACACAATCATAAGGAGCGCCCAGAAAGGCGCTCCTGTCTTCAAAGGCACCGATTGCCCTCCGAGGATGAACAATGCGAGGGCAATCGGAAGGGATACGAATGGTGGAAGGGTAATCCATGCACTCATCGTGCGTGCCGCATCTCCGTCCTCATTGGGAGATTATCTGAACACGACCGTCTCGTCCGCGGGGTAGCCGATCCTGAAGAGAACCTCCACCTTTTTCTTTTCGCCCGGGGCGAGAGAAAGTTTCCAGGACAGGATATTTTCTTTGTCCTGTTCCGCCGGTTTGGGTTCAATCTTCAGAGTCTCCACGGAAATTTTTTCCTGGGCTGATACCGGAATCCTATCCTTGAGAATGACGGTGATTTCCTTTGCAAGCCCATTGGTGATTTCAATGGAATAACCGTCCTCCAAGCGTCCTTTCCCTGTCCAGGTGCTGCCTTCCCTTGAAACCATCTGTTCCCTGACGGCCTTTACCAGGGGCATCTTCCCGAAGGCGAGCCGGATATCCGTTCCCGCTCCCTGTTCAGGGAGCGTTGTCTTCGCGGAAAGTTTGCCGTCCACAGAAAGTTCCGCAGGACCCGGAAGAAGAGGAACCGATATTTTCTTGGCTTCAGCGGTAATCCACGCTTCTTCGGAAAGCACGGGAACGGACTCGATGGTGACCTCGCCTTTCAGCTCAAATTCACCCAGCAGAAATTCCGCCTGGCGATTGTCTCCGGGGAGTGTCCCCTTTGCCAGGGCGGTCATGTCCGTCATGGATTGGATGATCTCCGGAGCAGCGGGGGCAGGGGCAGGAGCCGCAAGTTTAAACTCCGCCCGTGGAGAGAGCGCCATTTCCTCCATCATGAGGGCCCTTCTCGCTGTTTTTTCCTCAAAATCAGCCACGAGAGGGAAGAGGTCGGGTGCGGATATCGAAGTTGATGGAATCGTTGTATGGAAGAAAAGATCTCCTTCCAGAACAATACCTGTATGCTGGCTGGCCCTGGCGAGGAGAGAGGACCGGATGCCCCCCGATTTGGTATCCAGGTTCATCCTGTAAAAAGGTGACCACCCAGCATGCCGGGTCCATGCTTCCACGAGCAGTCTTTTCCCGCCTTCGGGGCGTGCGGAAACAATGACCGCGGTATCCGGATCCTGAGGCATCCGGGCGGAAAAATCAGCCTTCAGTGTTTCGAGCGTCTTTTTCCCCTCTTCTATCTCGGAAGAAATGGCGATGAGCTCCGTCTCCAGTTTCTCCCGCGTTTTCCTGGCCGCTTCGACGTACTCGGGCATATCCGATCCCTTGAGGTCCTTGGGCAGCGGTCCGGAGAGGAGTTCGAAGGATTGGTTTATCGCCGAGATCCTGCCCGTCAAAACGGCGAGTTTTTCTTCGTTCTCTTTGATCGTGGCGTGAAGCTCCTTCAAGTCTTCAGGGATCCATCCGGGCCGGGGTACGCCGACCGCCTCGAAGGACAGTATTTTCTGCCCTTCTTCAGGGAGAGGCCGGATGGTGGACGGCTCGAAGGTCCCCGGCAACTCGAAGCTGACGAAAGGAACCGCCGGTACAGAGAAGAGGATTCGGGCCCCCCTCGGATACAGGTCGACTTTCGATACGTCGGGAAGAATGGATTCAGCGGAAACAGGGCCCAGAAAACCGAACAGGAACAGCGCGGATGCTGCAAGTACGGTACAGGCTAATTTCAATTCACTTCCTCCTTTCATCCCCGCGACGGGGGGAAATGTACTCATCAGAATGATAGCAGAAAAAGTTCCTGCGAAACCACATCTGTCCGTCGATTCTTGCTTTTTTTGTTTTTCCCCTGAAACGGTTATAATGTTTTCCGGGTGGAAAGCCCTGAAGCAAAGGAGGGAAGCATCATGCTCAAATGTGGAATCATCGGCCTGCCCCTGAGCGGAAAAAGCACGGTATTCAACGTGGTCACCCGGGCGGGCGCCGAGGTAAAGCCCTATGCGAGCGGAAAAACGGATCCCAACAGGGCGATGGTCAACGTCCCGGATGAACGGTTCGACAACCTGGTCCGAATTTTCGAACCGCGGAAAGAAACGCCTGCGACGGTGGAATTCGTCGATCTTGCGGGACTGTCGAGAAACGCGAGCAAGGGAGAAGGGCTGGGGAATTCCTTTCTCTCCTTTGTTTCCGAATCCGACGCTCTTGTTCACGTGATACGGCTGTTTGAAAACCCGGATGTGCCTCACCCGGAGAACAGCATCGATCCTGTCAGAGACTGGTCCATTGTCGAAATGGAACTTATTTTCCGGGATCTCGGCGTCATCGAGAACAGGCTTTCCAGGCTTCAGTCGAAGAAAAAGAACATTCCGGCGGAACAGGCAGAAGAAGTACTGCTCGAAAAATGCCAGGCCTGTCTCCTTGAAGAAAGGCCTCTGAGGGATCTCCAGCTCACCCAGGAAGAAATGCGCACCCTGAGCGGATTTGCCTTTGTGACTCTGAAACCGGAAATGATAGTGGCCAACCTGGACGAAAACCAGACGGATGGACACCTCCCTCTTCTGGAATCACTCCGTTCCCTGGCATCGGAAAAAGGGCTGAGCTTCGTTCGGGTTTTCGGAAAAATGGAGATGGAGCTCGCCGACCTCTCTCCGAACGAGCAGGCTGAATTCATGCAGGACCTGGGAGTGAAAGAACCGGGAAGGGACCGGCTTATCACGGAAGCGTACAGGCTTCTCGGCCTCATCTCCTTCTTCACGTCGGGCAAGGACGAGGTAAAGGCCTGGACGCTCCGCCAGGGAGAAACGGCCGTTGATGCCGCCGGAACGATTCACTCCGACCTTGCGAGAGGTTTTATACGGGCGCAGGTGGTTTCCTATGAGGACTTCGCCGCCCATGACGCGTCCCTTGCGAAATGCCGCGAAAAAGGGGTTCTTCGCCTGGAGGGAAAAGAGTACAAGGTCGCTGACGGGGATATGATAGAAATACGGTTCAATGTCTAGTATGGTAAAATCATGGGAACCTCTGAACAAGAACTGATCCAGCGTCCAACAGTTGAACCTTGACAGCCGAATCCGTTTCCTGTGTTCTTTTTACCCGATATTCAAGCTCGACGGGCAGCCTTTTTGTGTCTTTTATCGCTAT
>JAGPEN010000004.1 GCA_018057035.1 Aminivibrio sp.
CATGTAGGTACCCACGGTCATCTCCTGCCCCTTGACCCGGTTGAGAAGCAGGCCGTAGAGCCAGCCGGCGACCGCCCCAAGCGGAATCGAGACGCCGATGGCGAAAAAGAGGGCGGTGAACCCCCGCAGGTCCAGTTCAATAGCCAGGGTTGCTCCGACCAGCCCGCAGATGATGCCGAAAGGAAGGCCGAAATTGGGTCCCGCTCCGGCCTGGATGGTGGGAATCATGGCAAGAACGAGGAGAGCGTTCATTCCGAACCTGGTAAGCATGGCGCTGAAGATCTGCCCCATGGGAAGGCCGAAGGAAAAGGCTGCGGCGACGAGGAACGCGAGGAAAAGGGAAATTATGAGCCGTGGAATGCCGATTTTGTTCAAGAAATCGCTGCCCATGTCATACAGCCTCCTTCCCATGGAACTTGTGATATTCTCCGGCCATCATGAGCCCGAAATCCCTGTCGCTGTCGGTGGGGAGAAGTATGCCCTCCAGCTTTCCCTGGTAGACTATGGCGATCCGGTCGCAGATGGAACGGAGTTCCGCCAGTTCGGAGGACGTCATGACGATGGTCAGGCCCTGCTCCCTGTTGAGCTTCACCAGGTGGTCGAGGATGAGCTTCTTCGCGCCGATGTCTATTCCCCGTGTCGGCTCGGAAACGAACAGCAGGTTCGGCTCCAGGATGATGGCCCTGGCGATGCAGACCTTTTGCTGGTTGCCTCCTGAAAGCCGCCTGGTGAGCTGACCGGGACCCGTGCACCTGATGTCGAGCTCCTTTATCATGTTCGTGGCGTGCTCAGTCATGGCCTTTGAATCGAGGATGCTCACCCTTCCCGGAGTCAGAAATTTACCCTGGACCTGTATGGCCGTGGCGACGATGTTGAATTCGATGGAGTCATCGAGGAGGAGCCCTGTTCCTCTTCTGTCCTCGGAGACGAAGGCCATTCCGTTGTCGAGGGATGCTCTGGCTGCGTTCAGCGTTATGGCATCCCCGTTCTTCTTCACGTCTCCGGTGGAAGGAAAAAGCCCCATGATGCCGTTGGCGATACCGATTTTTCCCTGGCCTGCAAGGCCGCCTATGCCGAGTATCTCCCCGCGCTTTACGTCGAGGTTGACACCCTTTACACGCTCACCGGGCATGGCCACGGAGAGGTCCCGCATTTCGAGTATGTAGTCATCCTTCAATTCCGACGGCGGTCTTCCCACCATTTCACCGCTTTCTATCTTTCTGCCCACCATAAGCTCGGCAATCCGGTCGATGGTGGTTTCGGACGGACGGGTTTCGGCGATCTGCTCTCCGTCCCTGAGGATGATGATCTTGTCGGAGGCGGCCATGACCTCGTCGAGACGGTGGCTGATGAACAGGATGGAAATCCCCTTGTCGGTGAGGATCTTCATGGCCTCGAGGAGCTTGTCCGCATCCGATTCGGTGAGTACCGCCGTAGGCTCGTCGAGGACGAGAAGGCGGATGTTTTCCTTGTCGAGTTCCCTTGCGATTTCCACGAACTGCATGTGCCCCACGGGAAGGCCCCGAACGGGGAGCATTTCGTCTATTCCAAGGCCGATAGTGTCCATGGATTCTCTGGCGTCCGCCTTCATGGCTGGCATATCGAGCCACTTCAGTGGTTTCCCGAAGAATTTGCTCAGCAGGCTGTCTTTCGTAATTTCCCTGTTGAGCTTGATGTTCTCAGTGATGGTAAAGCCGGGGAGGAGCATGAATTCTTGGTGGACCATCCCGATGCCGAGTTTCATGGCCTCTTCAGGGGACTTGATATCCGCTTTTTCGCCGTCGAGGAAGATTTCGCCCTCATATCCTCCTGTAGAATGAATCACCGGCATACCGAAAAGTATGTTCATAAGAGTGGATTTGCCCGCTCCGTTTTCCCCGACGAGTGACAGCACCTCTCCCTTGCCGACAGAGAACGATATGCCCTTGAGGACACGGTTCCCGTAGTACTGCTTGCTGATGTTGTTCATGTCTAGACGGGCTGCGCCGGTCAATAAAACGACCTCCTTTATCAAAAAGGCAGGGCTGTCCTTGGTGACAGCCCTGCCTCGAGTCTCTGCGTTCCCGGGACAGGTTTACTTCTTCCCGAAAACGATGGATTCGCCCACGACCATGAGGAAGTTCGGCGCCTTCTCATCGTCGAAGGCGCGGATGCGGATTGCACCGGCAACCTTCTCGAGAGTGAACTTCGCTCTCTGGATGTCCTTCTTGTCCTCGAACTTGCCGTTGGCAAAGTCCATGGCGTACTCGGCTCCGGCGCGGATGAAGTTCATGGTGATGGGGGCGGTCCAGGTGGCGATCCGTCCCTGCATTCCGAGTTCAGCGACCTTCTCTTCGATCGACTTGAGGATGTAGGGCACGTCTCCCTTGTTCTCAACCTTCAGGCCGAGGGCGTTGGGAAGGGCGTGGAAGGGGCTGGGGCAGCACTGTTCGGGATAAATAGCCTTCGTCTTCACCACAGACTTGATGAGGGGTTCCTGCATGGAGCAGTTGGTGCTGAAGAAGGCAGTATCAGGGCCGTATTTCTCAACCTGCCGGGGAGCGTCTTCAAGAATGAACTGCTGCGCGCCGGCGACTCCGCCCTCTCCGGTGGGGTCGGGAGCGTTGACGAACACGAACTCCAGGCCTATTTTTTTGCAGGTTTCTTCCATAATTTCCCTGCGCTTTGCGAGGAGAGGATAGCTCATGTGGCGGGGGAAGGAGTAGTGAATGAACGTCTTGGCGCCCATAGCCTTCGCTTTTTCCACGATGGATGTTCCGCGGGTGGGCTGGTCGATTTCGAAGAGGATGTCGGCTTTGCCGGCCATCATGTAAGGCTCTTCGTGGACGGTGCCGACGAGGAAAAGAATGTCGTCACGGACTTCCTTGACCTTGTCGATGGCCGCCGCCGTTCCGGGGACGCCCTGGCAGATGACGATGGCCTTCACTTCAGGATCGGAGGCCATGGCCATGACCTGGGAGATGGTGGTCTCCTGCTCGTCCATGAACTTGTCGGGATAGGTGACATGAATGACTCTGTCGGCGCCGTACTTGGACACCATTTCTTCCCCTGCGCGGTACTCTTCCTCTCCCTGCGACACAGTTCCGGTCATGATGCCGATCTTGGGGGCCGCAAAGGCCACCGTGCCAAGGGCCAGAACAAGCGCGACTGCAAAAAGAACTCTGGTGAATCTCCTCATGTGTGTATCTCCTCCTTACTGGGTTGTTTGGTCCCTGTTTCACTCTGGATAGGAAAAAACGAACTGCCAGGAATGAAAATGAAGCCAATTACATATACATTCAAGGCTGCTTGAATACTACAGAAAAAAGCATTTTGTAAAGAATTGCCTTCTCCACTGCCTTTATTTATTGTTTATTTTAGTACAGGTTTCGTTGATAATCAACGGAAAAAGTTTTCATTTGAGCTGTATACAATAAAACATGATTCCGAACCTAAAATAGCGGGGGAACCTTCAGACCTCCGGCTATTTCGAGATCTTGATATTCCTTGACAGGAACGAGGCCCAATATCTATACTCAACTCAATCGACCTGGAAAAGCAAGGAGATATTGCTTTTCCGCATTTTGTCATTTTTCTTTCTCACCCGGCAGATACACCGGTGAGGAGTGAAGGGTGCTTCATTCGAGGAGGATCACTCATGGGAAAGGGCTTCAAAGCAACAATTCTGGCCGCAGCGTTGGTGGGCGGTGTTTTTTCGTCCATGTCCAATGCCGCGGAAACCTCTCTTGAGGAATTTCTCGCCGCCGTCAGGGGGGATAATCCTTCTCTCCAGGCTTCCTACAGGCGCCTTGAGGCATTCAGCCACACCGTGAAGTCCTCCGTGGCAGTCCAGCGTCCCTCGGTGGGGATCCGTGGAGGAAGCTCCTGGCTCAGCGACACCTATTCCTCCCAGGCTGGCAGGAACATGGGGGAAAGGGGCAACTATTCCCTCTCGGCGGCCGTCACCCACCGGTTCGACGTGAGCGGCGCCTACGGGGCCCAGGAGCGGCAGCTTCTTCTCCAGTACAACGGCCTGGCATCCGATCATCTTGCCTTGGTGAACAACACTCTTGCCGCCGCGGAAAGCCTCTACTGGCAGTCCTTTATCGCCCGGCAGAACATCCTTCTGCAGAGGGGCATCCTGAACCAGCGGAAAGAGGATCTCAGGATAACAGAAGAAAAGTTCAGGCAGCAGCTCATCCCCCGGCTTGACGTCGTGCGGGCCCAGGCAAAGGTTGAAGAGGCCGAAAGCCTCGTGGTGGAAGCCGAGTCTGTTTATAAAAATACCCTTGCCGGGATGAGGACCCTTGCCGGGGGAGTGGACCTGGAACCGCAGGAGGAAAACCTTCTCGTTCCATCTCTCTCTGTTGAGGTCGGAATGAAAGAGGCCGTCGAACGGAGGAACGACGTCCGATCGGCCGAGACGGCCCTGGAGCGGGCAAAAGTTCTGAAGACCCTCGCCGCGAAGGGGATGTCCCCAACGGTTGAAGGATCGGTGGGGTATATGTTTCTGACGGACAATGACAGTGCCTCTCCCATCGAAAAGGAATTCCTTCTCGCCCTGAATGTTTCCATCCCGGTGTACGACGGGGGGAAAACGAAGGAGGATGTGGCCGACAAGGAGAAAAACGTCGAGGCTGCGGAATGGAGCCTGGAAGCGCGAAAAAGCCAGGTCCAGGAGGATCTGGGGAAGGCCCTCACTCAATGGGAGAAAGCCGTGGCCGTGGAAAGCAGCAAGAGAAAGCAGGTCGCCCGGTCGGACGAGGAGCTCAAGATCACCCAGCTAATGTACAAGGAAGGGATGGGGGCCCAGATAGATCTCCTGAATGCCCAGGTGGACAACCAGAAAGTCAAGACGGAACATCTCGCGGCAATCAAGGAAATGTACCTCGCTCTGGTGAGTCTGAAGCAGGCTATGAGCGAGTACGAACCGGCCCCGGCGGAATAGTGGTTTCTTGAATCAGTATGTGGACGGACGGGGACGGTGCTTCCGGTAAGCATCGTCCCTGGCTTTTTGGGAGAAGAAGAAACAGCGGCGGTTTTGTCCGCTGAAAGACTGACGATTGACGGGAGGAACGGCATGCAGCAGGAACGGTTTTTCTTTCAGGCAGAGGCGAAACAGCTTCTTGATCTTATGATCCACTCCGTGTATTCCAACAGGGACATTTTTCTCAGGGAACTGATTTCGAATGCCTCGGACGCTCTGGACAAACGCAGGCTGGAACTTCTGGCCCACCCGGAGTTCGCCGGTACGGATGGGGAGCAAGGCCAGTCAGCCCCGGTGATCCGGATTTCGAGGGGAGAAGAAGGACGGACTCTTTTTATTACCGACAACGGAGTGGGCATGAACAGGGAGGAACTGACGGACTATATCGGGACCATTGCCAGGTCGGGAACGAAGGAATTTCTGGCCGCAGTGAAAGCCGCCAGGGATTCCGCCGGAGCCGAGAGCCTGATCGGCCGGTTCGGAGTCGGCTTTTACTCCGCCTTCATGGTGGCTGACCGGGTGGACGTGGTGACCCGCCGTCTCGGGGAAGAAAAAGGATGGCGCTTTTCTTCCCCGGGGGACGGCACCTATACGGTGGAGGAGGCTGAACGGAACGAACCGGGGACCACGGTGATCCTTCACCTGAAAAAACCGGATACCGAAAAGGGAGAACGGGATTACGCCGACGAGTGGACCCTTCGGGACATCGTAAGGAAGTATTCCGATTTCATCTCCTATCCCATCGTGATGGCAGTTGCGAAGACGACGGAAAACGGCGAAGCGGCGGAGGATCAGGTCCTCAACTCCGGGAAGGCCATCTGGCGCCGTCCGGAAAAAGACGTGACCGACGGCGAGTACGAAGAATTTTACAAACACGTCGCCTCCGACTGGGAGCCGCCCCTCGCCAGGGTGGTTTTTTCCGTGGAGGGAGGAACGGAATTCCGGGGAATCCTGTTTTTTCCCTCCCGGGCGCCCTTCGATCTTCACTACGCCCCCAGGAGCGAGGGCGTAAGCCTGTACATCCGCAACGTATTCATCATGAACGACTGCCGGGATCTTGTCCCTTCCTGGCTCCGCTTCCTGAGGGGTGTGGTGGACTCCGAGGATCTTCCGCTCAATATCTCCCGGGAAATCCTCCAGGAGGATCCCCTCGTCCGGATCATCAGGAAGAGCCTTGTCCGGCGGGTTCTTGCCGCTCTGAAAAAAATGATGGCCGACGACAGGGAGAAATACGTCCGTCTCTGGAAGGAATTCGGACCGGTAATCAAGGAAGGCCTGGCTTCCTTTGACGGCGCCGAAAAGGAAAACCGGGAGGCCATCCTGGAAATCTGCCTCTTCCCGTCGGCTTCCTCCGGGGATGGTTTCCTCTCCCTCGGTGAATACGTGGAGGCCATGAAAGATGGACAGCAGGGGATTTACTACATCACGGGAAGAAAGCTCCCGGTCCTCAGAAGCTCCCCCCTTCTTGAACGGTGCCGGGAGAAAGGCTATGACGTGCTCCTCCTCGCCGATCCGGTGGACGAGGTGATCGCGCCCACCCTCCCGCTCTTCAGGGGGAAGGAATTCCGGTCCCTCGAGCGGGAGGATGCCCTGCCTTCCGAGGAGGGAAAGAAAGACGCTCCCCGGGCGGAAGGGCTCGCCTCGTTTTTGAGGGAGGTCCTCTCAGAAACGGTGAAGGATGTGAAAATTTCCTCCCGCCTCACGGAATCACCGGCGTGCCTTGTAACCGACGACGAGGGGGCTTCTTTCAGCATGGAGCGCATCCTCCGGTCCATGGGCAGGGAGGTTCCTCCTCTGAAACGCATTCTGGAGATCAACCCGGGGCACCCGGTGATCTCCGGAATGGAAAAGATGCTCGCCTCGGGAGGAGCGGAAGAGAAAATGAAAGACTACGCCTTTCTCCTCCATGACCAGTGCGTTCTCGCGGAAGGAGGGCAGCTCGCGGATCCGGCCCTTTTCGCCGGAAGGCTTTCCTCCCTTCTCGCCGAAAGCATGGATGCTGCGGGAGGCGATCTTCCCCCGTCCGGTGAAGGAACATGACGCCCACGGCCAGGGCACGGCTCAAGGCCTTCATCGCTGTGGTGGCCTGGGGAGGCTCGCTGCCTTCCATCAAGGCCGCTGTCGCCGAGGTCTCCTTCACCACCCTGATCTGGCTCCGCTTTGGAACAGGGGTGGCGGCCCTGCTGATGTTCCTTCTTCTCAGGGGAAGGATGCGGTTTCTTCCGCTGAGGGAAGCGGCTGTCTTTGCCGGGCTGGGCTTTCTCGGGGTCTTTTTTCACAACGCACTCCAGGCCTATGCACTGCGGACCGTGTCGGCGGGCATGTCCGGGCTCATCGTGGCGGCGAACCCTATCGCCATTGCCCTCCTGGGAGCCCTGATTCTCGGCGAGAGGCTCGACGGAAGAAAGAAAGGCGGGATCCTTCTCGCTGCCTTTGGTGTCCTGGTCATTCTCTCGAAGGGCGACCCCGGCGTATTCCTGAGGAGAGGATACAGCCCGGGAGAGCTGCTTATGGTGGTCAGCGTCTTTTCCTGGGGGCTCTTTTCCGTTTTTTCCAGGAAGGCCCTCCGGCAAACCTCTCCGGAACTCGGGATGGCCTACGCCCTTTCTTTCGGATGGCTGTTCTCCACCCTTCCCTTTCTCTTTTCCGGAGGGGCTTCGGAAATCCCTTCAATTTCCGCCGGATCCTGGGCCAATATCCTGTTCCTCGGCGTGTGCTGCTCCGCCCTGGCCTATCTTTTCTGGTACGATGCGCTCCGGGAACTCCCCGCCTCCGAGGCGGGCGTCTTCCTCTACATCAATCCCGTAGTGGCCGTGCTTCTCTCGGCGGCCTTCCTCGGCGAGACCGTCACCCTTTCCATGATCGCGGGAGGCGTCCTGGTGTTCACCGGAGTCTGGTTCGTCAACACGAAAAAAAGACCATCCCCTTCCGGGGAAAAATGAGTATTCAGGGAGCGTGAATTCAATGAAAATAACGGCATCCCCTCTTTCCGGGGGAATCCTCTCCGGGAGCGGGGCAGTGGCTCTGTATGTATTTTCGGGAGAACCTCTCCCGGAAGGGATTCTTTCACCCGGGAACGAAGCGGCTGCGGCTATCCTGCTGGAGGATCCCTCCTTCAAGGCTAAAAAGGGGAAAATAGCGAAGGGATTCCTTTCGGGATCCCCCCTTTCTCCGCTCTACCTTGTCGGCCTCGGGGAGAGAAAGGATTTCGGGGAGGACAGCCTCCGCTCCAGGACCGCGGAGCTTGTCCGGCGAGCGAAAGGGGACGGGGTCTCCCGCATTTCCGCCCATCTCCCGGTTCCTCCGGACCGGAACGCAAGCTGTGCCGTGGCGGAGGGAGCTGAGCTCGGAAGCTACTCCTTTGAAAAATACAAGAACCGGAAAGAAGAGGACAGACTTCCCGAGCCGGAGGAATTCGTACTGTTCTGCGGCGATGACGAAGGGCTTTCCCTGGGGAAAATGCTCGCCTGCGCCCAGAACATGGCCCGTGACCTGGCCAACGAGCCGGGGAACAGGTCCAATCCCCTGACGCTGGCGGAGTATGCCCTTGCAGAAGCAGCCGATTTCGGCCTCGAGGCGGAAGTCTGGGATGAAAGGAAAATTCTTGAAGAGGGGATGGAGGGACTCTATTCCGTGGGGATGGCGTCCTCGACGCCCCCGAGGCTGGTCCGGCTCTCCTGGAAGCCCGAAGGCGTCCCCTTGAAGAAAGTGGCCTTCGTCGGGAAGGGCATCACCTTTGACAGCGGGGGGCTGAACCTCAAGCCCGGGGACTTCATCCGGTCCATGAAGAGCGACAAGTCGGGGGCATGCAATGTTTTCGCCCTCCTCCGTGCGGCGGCCAAGATGAAGCTTCCCGTGGAGGTTCACGGAATCGTTGCCCTGGCGGAGAACATGCCGGGCGGAAAGGCGTTCCGTCCTGACGACATCCTCCGGATGAGGAACGGCAAAACGGTGGAAATCGACAACACCGACGCCGAAGGGCGGCTCGTCCTCGCCGACGCCCTGAGCTACGCCTCGGAACTCCGACCGGATGTCATCATCGACATGGCCACCCTGACAGGGGCCTGCGCGGTTGCCCTGGGAACGTCCATAGCCGGACTTTTTACACCGGACGACAATCTCGCCGCAAGCCTTCTGGAAGCCGGAAAGGCCAGGGGAGAGCGGCTGTGGCGCCTTCCCGAGGATGACGAACGAATTGGGGAATCCATGAAGTCTCCCGTGGCGGACCTTGTGAACTCAGGGAGCAGATACGGCGGGGCCATCTTTGCCGCACGGTTTCTTCGGGAATTCGTCGGGGAAGGGATCTCCTGGGCTCATCTCGACATTGCCGGGGTGGACTTCAACAAGGACGAGTATTCGGTCTACGGCAAGGGAGCCAGCGGCTTCGGCGTCAGGACCTGTCTGCAGCATCTTTTGTCCCTCCGGTAGTATTCCGGGGCGGGGAGGAGTCCCGGGGCTCCTCCCCGCGGTTTATTTCCCGACGCAGAACTGGCTGAAAATGTAGTCGAGCAGGGTGTCGTCTCCGGAAATGCCGAGAAGGCGTTCCATGGCTGACCGGGCCTCGGCGAGGCTGGAGCCTGCGATGTCCTGCCCCAGCCCGGATTCCAGGGCTGCAGAGGCGTCCCTGAGAAAGCCGATGGCGGCCCGTATCTCGTTCACCTGCCTTGCGGAGGCATTCAACCCCGAATCGAGGGCCCCGCCGCCGGCGATGGAGGAGACCACGGCATCCTTCAGGCTGTCCAGCCCGGTGCCTTTCTTTGCCGAAATGGAAAGCACGGGGCTTTCCGGCAGAAGCTCTGAGAGGGCTTCTTCGGTGCTCCTTCCGGTATCGTCCCTTCCGGGAGGCAGGTCCGATTTGTTCACTGCCACCACGTGGACGAGATCCCGCAGCCGTTCCGCCATGTCAAAATCGAAAGGGGCCGGCGGAACGCTTCCGTCGGCTACCCAGATGCGCACGTCCGCATTTTTGAAGGCCTCTTCTGCCAGCGAGATCCCTATGGCCTCCACCTCGTCGGAGGGGACTCCCATCCCCGCTGTGTCCACCAGGCGGAGAGGTATTCCCCTGTACGTGAGCACTTCCTCGATGAGGTCTCTCGTCGTTCCGGGAATCGCCGTGACGATTGCCCGGGACTCCCTGAGGAGGGCGTTGAGGAGGGAGGATTTTCCCACGTTCGGCCTGCCCACGATGGCCACCCTGATCCCCTCCCGGAGAAGAAATCCCGTCGCGCAGCGGTCCAGCAGATCCTCCAGGCTCTGGCGTATGGCCAGAAGGGAATGGTCCGTATCCTCGTCGTTTCCGTAGGGCAGGTCTTCTTCCGGAAAGTCGAGAGAAACTTCCATTTTTCCCGAGAGGGCCAGAAGTTCGTCGTAGATGTCCCTTGCGAAGGAAGCGAGTTCCCCCTTCAACGTCCTGGCGGCAGCCCGAAGGGCCTCGTCGCTCCGGGAACGGATGATCCCGAGGACTGCTTCCGCCTGGGTCAGGTCTATCCTGCCGGAAAGGAACGCCCTTTTGGTGAACTCTCCTGGCTCGGCGAGGCGGGCTCCCCGGCAGAGAAGAAGTTCCAGGCATTTTTGTGCAACCAGGGTCCCGCCGTGGGTGTGGATTTCCACCACTTCCTCACCCGTGTAGCTCTTGGGTGAGGCGAACCATACGGCGAGCACCTGGTCGATGGCTTCTCCCTTTTCGTCCAGCAGGAAGCCGTTCCGGAGGTACCGGGGCGGAGTTCCAGAAAGAGGGACGGTGAGGACAAGCTGCCTGTCCGCCAACCTGCGTGCATCGGGTCCTGACAGGCGGACAATCGCAATGCCGGCTTCACCCCACGCTGTGGCAATGGCTGCTATGGTATCCTGTGTACCGTTGTGCGGACTCGTGGAATCCATCGCTCTCTCCTCCTCTGGTCTTCCCGGTTTCTCGCCTTGTTCCGTATCTTACATCAAATCACCCCCTGGCGCAGAAAAAAAACTCCCTCCCCGAAGGGGAGGGAGCAGGGGCTGCGGAAAGATGGACCCTCAGTGCACCGCGGGAATGGCAAGTTCCGTGACTGCCTCGGCGAGGCGCTTCACGCCCTCCTCGATGATTTCCGGTGACGGGAAGGTATAGCACAGACGGGCATTGTGGATGCCCGCGCCGGCAGTGGGGCAGAAGGGGTCGCCGGGAACGAAGGCGACCTTCTTGTCGATGGCCTTTTTGAAAAGGTCGTTGGTGTTCACCGTCGGGAACTTCAGCCAGTAGAAGAAGCCTCCTTCCGGTTTGACCCACGTCACGCCGAGAGGGGCGAGGTGTTTCTCGAAACTCTTCTCCATGGCATCCCGCTTCACCCTGTAGTTGTCTATGATCACGGGGAGGTGACGGTCGAGGTGGCCGTTGATGCAGTACTCCGCCACCAGGGCCTGGGTGATGGTGCTGGAGCAGAGATCCGTCCCCTGTTTGAACACCGTGAGGTTCCGGATGATCTCCTTCGGGCCCGTTACCCAGCCGACGCGGGTTCCCGGTGAGAGGATCTTCGAGAAGGACCCGGCATAGATTACGCCTCCCTGGTCGTGGAAGGAGAATATGGACGGCAGGTGGTCGCCCTCGTACCGGACGTAGCCGTATGGGTCGTCCTCGAAAATTGGAATGTTGTATTGCTTGGAGATCTCCACCAGTTTTTTGCGCCGTTCCACGGACATGGTGGACCCGCCGGGATTGTGGAAGTTGACGATGGTGTAGATGAACTTGATCTTCTTTCCTTCGGACCTGGCCTTCTCGATGACGCCGGGGAGAAGGTCCACCTGCATGCCGTCCCGGTCCGTGGGAACGCCGAGGAAACTGCCGCCGTGGTTGAAGAACACCGTGAGGGCGGCGAGGTAGGAGGGATCTTCCGTAATGACGTAATCCCCCTTGTCGATCATGGACCATGCAAAGAGGTCAAGAGCCTGCTGGGAACCTGTGGTGATCAGTATTTCTTCAGGTGCGGCCTTCCGTCCCATCCGGGGGGTGGTCCAGGCTGCAAGAAATTCCTTGAGAGGAGGATAGCCTTCGGTAGTGCCGTACTGAAGAAGGTCCCTTCCCTGGTCCCTGAGGATGTGCGCTCCTTCGTAGAACTGGTCCACCGGGAAAACCTCAGGGGCAGGCATGCCCCCCGCGAAGGAGATCATGCCGGGCTGCTTGATCACCGCCAGCATCTCCCGGATTGGCGACGGCCGGTTGTTCTTCGCAATGGAACTGAAGTTGTCCTGCCAAATCCCGCTCATTTCTTCGCCTCCCTAGATTTGTTCGTGTTTTCACCAATAATTCGGATTTTACGCCATAGAAGCAAAAAAATCGACAATACGTGTATATTATAGCACGAAGAAGAAAAAGGAGGAACGGCTCTTCGCCGTTCCTCCTCGGAGTCCGGTAAGGGAGTGGCAGTACCGGCTGAGGCGGCTACTCCCTTTCTGCCCTGGAATACCGAATTTCCGCGAGCGGTTTCCCCGACGGGGAAAGAATGTCCGCTTTCAGGCTGAGCAGAAAATCGCATGGTTCGTCCTCTTCCGGTTCGACCCGGACCATGTAGTCGCCCCATTCCCCCTTCAGCGTGATATTCCCCTCCGCCAGGACATAGCTTTCTTCATCGGCAGGAAAAGCTTCCACAGACCATGTGCACGGGATCTCCCCGCTTGCGGTCGCTTTCCAGAATAAAAGCAGTCCGGCGTTTTCCCCTCCTTCTTCTTCAAGACGCCTGTCCAGTATTTTCGTCTCCGCCCCCCGAATGTCAACATTCACGGACTGATCGCCGCACCTGAAGGGGTAGGATCCTGTCGCCATGGCCCGGGGAAGGGGAACATCGAGTATTGCCGTGCCGTCGGCGCCGGGGATCACCTCCTTCACTCCTTCAGCTCCGCCGGTTCCTCCCGGGAGGAGGAGGGAGGCAATGGAAAGGGGTTCTCCCGCTTTTCCCGAAATCCGGATCCGTACAGTTTCCCCCGCCCCGTACTGCTGTTTTTCCGGGACAAGAAGGACGCTCCCTGACCCGTTTTGTACCTGGAGGGCATTGAGCAGGATGGATCGTCCCGAGGCATGGTAGAGCCCGTAGAAAAGCTTGTTCCCCCTAAAAGAGACAGGTATCCCCCGGAACAGGACCTTTCCCTTCCCTTCGGCGAGTTTTACTGTTTCCAGGCGGGTTTCGTCGTTGAAGGAAGCGCGGATCTGGTATGCTCCCTCTCCGGAATCGGACGTCACTTCCACCTCAAGATCCAGGGATTCACCTTCCAGATAGGCTTCCCTGTCCGTTCGAGCGGAGAGGGTGAATTTTGGCGCCTCGATGGAGAGTACACCCCGTTTCGACTGGTCTCCGGCCCTCACAAGGGCGTACACCCGGGAGTTGACGCTGTCTTCCGGCACCAGGACTTCGAAAGGAATTTCCGCCCGTTCAGCCGGGCCCAGGACTGTTTCCCTGACGATTTTCCCCATATCGGGGATCTCGAGGGAACAGAACGTCCTTCCGCCCTCATCTCCCCTGTTTTCCAGAACGGCCCGGAGGATTTTTCTTTCTCCCGGCCTCAGTATCTCGTCGGAAGGCGCGCTGACGATGACGGGATCGAAAGGAGCATGGGCCCGGAGTTCGGACAGGGGGGAAAGCTTCAGGAAGGCCTTTCCCGTTTCACCGCCTTCCACGGCGGTTCGCGAACTGCCCTTCCCGTATCCTCTCGCCGATGCAGAGAGGGTATGTATTCCCGATGGCGCGTTCCTGAAGAGGACCTGTCCCGTCGTGTTCGTTTTTCCCCGGACCGCCTTCCCGGAACATGAGAGAGCCACGGCCGCGCCGGAAAGGGGCTTCCCTTCGGAATCGGCCACCGACACGAGGAGATTTCCCTTCCCCGGCGGGACGATGCGCTCCAGGGGGATGGAAAGTTCGACGTCCCTGCGGCCCGAGGTGAAAAAGCCCGGGGCGTCATTGTCTTTATACCCCGGAGAAGAGGCCCGGAACCATTGGTGTTTGAAGTGAGTCAGTGATGAATGGAGGCCCGTGCCGTCGGGAGCCCTGAGAGGAGGTTCACCCTGGGGCTGGAAGGTGATGTTGGTCACTGTTTCCCCGGAAGCCAGGTCGACTCCTTTCAGATTCACCTGCCCGAGGGGATTGGAGGGGTGGAGGTAGATGATATGGCTGGTCGTGCGGCCCGGGAAGGCGGTAGGGTAAAATCCCGTCTCGAAGTAACCGTCTGCCTTGATCACCGTGTTCCTGTTCCCCGGCTGGGCTTCTGTTGAGGCTGTGCCGTTTTCGTAACGAGCCCACCCGTTGTCGAGGAGGTATGCCGAAAAGACCGGCAGAGGGTTTCCCGTGAGCACGTCCGCAACGGTGAAATCCGCCCGTCCCAGCGAAGGGGCGAGGAATATGGTTCGGTCTGCGGTTTTCCCCGGGAAAACGGTGGGGTAGAAGGACCCGGTTTCATTGTATTCCGGGGCTTTGATGACGGTATTCCTGTTTCCCGGCTGGGCCTCCATGGAGCTCTTCCCGTTTCTGTATTGGGCCCATCCTCCGTCAAGCAGGTAGGCGGAAAAAACGGGAAGAGGCTTTCCGGTCTGTCCGTCCTTCACTGAAAAGGAGAGTTTCCCTGTGGATGGGGTGAGAAATACCGTGCGTTGTATGGTCCTTCCCGGAAAAACGGTAGGGTAGAAGGAACCGGTTTCATTGTATCCCGGGGCCTTAATGACGGTGTTCCTGTTCCCGGGCTGGGCTTCCGTTGAAGCTTTGCCGTTTTCGTACCGGGCCCATCCTCCGTCAAGAAGGTAGGCTGAAAAGTCGGGAATAGGCTTTCCGGTGATCATGTCTAGAACCGAAAATTCTATACGGCCCGCCGAAGGATTGAGATAAATGGTTCTCATAACGGTCTTTCCCGGAAAGACCGTCGGGTAGAAGGATCCGGTTTCATAGTATCCCGGTGCCTTGATGACAGTGTTCCTGTTCCCCGGCTGAGCCTCCGTTTCGGCTGAACCGTTTTCGTACTGGGCCCATCCGTTGTCGAGAAGATAGGCAGAAAACCGGGGGACGGGCTCGCCGGAGATGGCGTCTAGTACTCGGAACTGCATCTTTCCCGCGGACGGGTGAAGCTGGATTGTTTTTTTCACCGTTTTCCCAGGGAAGACGGTTGGATAAAAGGAACCGGTTTCATAGTAGCCTTCGCATTGTATGACCGTATTCCTGTTACCGGGTCTGGATTCGGTGGCTGCCGTCCCATTGTGATATCCGGCCCACCCGTTGTCGAGAAGATAGGCGCTGAATCTTTCCAGAGGCTCTCCGGTAAGGGCGTCCATGGCGCTGAACAGTATCCTGCCGGGGGCATCGGGATAGGGACTGTCGGAGGGGAAGAGGAAGAATTCTTCCTCCTCCGGCGGCAGCACGCCCCTGGAGAAATACGTCTGGGTCTTGAGTTCATGGTACCCGGCAGAAGTAAACGTAAGATCGATGGGGCCAGGGACCGGTGTCAGGGCAAAAGTTCCGTCCCCGAGACTCTGGAGTGAAATGGTTGTTTCTTTTTGCTTCATGGTAATGGAAACGCCGGGAAGAGGTTCTCCCGCAGGGGTTTTCACTATTCCCCGGAAGGAATGGGGATTTTTTTGCGGGGAGAGGAAGACCTCTTCCGCAGACCTGTCGTCCTTGCCGTTCCCTGAAATATGGAAGCCTGTGAT
This sequence comes from Aminivibrio sp., assembly GCA_018057035.1. The sequence continues at coordinate 15,618 of JAGPEN010000004.1, forward strand.
GAGAGGATCGTACCCGTCCAGCTCAAACCTGAAGGAGAACCCGCCTCTGGGCATGGACGTCTCGAGAATTCCTCCCTTTCCTGTTATTCCAAGATCATGTCCCGCCTCCCCCTCAACCCTGAAGACCCGAACTCCCTCCAGGATGTTTCCCGTAATGCCGTCCCTCACGAGAAACTCTGCTTTCGCGGAATCGGAGTCGAGGTAAAACACCCTTTCAGCCTCATCCAGGTAGCTGTTGAAGAGTTCCGTTTCAAGGGGAGCGTATCCCTTCCGTGTGAATCTGAGAGCGACTCTCCCGTCGGGAATCCCGATGGCGGCCAGGCCGCTGTCGTCCGTTACGCCCTGCTGGAATCCCTGGGGTGAGGCCACTTCAACGGAAACTCCTGCAACGGGACTGGCCGTCATCCTGTCGAGGACGGCTATCCGTGCGCTTCCCGGTTTTTTTTGCGTGTCCCGGGAAAGATACAGTTTCACCTCCGGGACCTCTGTTTCGGCGTGGACCGTCGAATACCATTCCGTGGAAAGGGTGACGTACCCTTCCGCCTCGACGGAAAAAACCCATCGTCCGTCCTCGAGGTTGAAAATGCATCCTCCGTCGTCGCCGGTCTTTTTCATTTCGGAGGCGGGCTGCCCCGGACGCCCTGCGGAGACGGCAGCCCCCGCCAGGGGATCTTCGCTGACGAGATCGGCACAGACGACCTTAAGCGATCCTTTCTTCGGGGTCAGATAGAGAAGGGTTTCCCCTGTCCTTTCCCCGGCGAGGATTTCCGTTTCAAGCATCCTGTACCCGTCGGCCGATACCCTCAGGGCTCTTCTCCCGGAAGCGGTCAGGGCGGTGGGACCGCCGTTGACGGCGAAGGAAATGTCCCGATTCCAGCCGTCTTCCTTTGAAAGATCGGCTGTCCGGAGAATGGCGGAAACGTTCCCCACCTCCTTTCCAGAGATGGTGTCAAGGATCCTGAGCCGTATTTTCCCCAGCGGGGGATAGAGGTCCAGGGGCTGTTCCCATCCTTCCGTGACCCGGAAAGGAAACTCAGACGTGTTCACGCTTTGCCCTTCCACGAAACAGCGGGCAAGGTAATCGCCGGGAAGCAGGGCCAGGGAATACCGGGCCGAGGCATCGCTTTTTACCGTGTACTTTTCGTTTCCCCTGACAATATCGATCAGGCATCCGGGCACGGGATCGCCGGTTACCCTGTCGAAAACCCGTCCCGAGACCATTCCTGTTCCCTCTCCCTTGCCGAGGGGAAGAAGGGCTATGGGATATTCCGCCCTGTCCTCCGGGGCAATGACCGCCTCGGCAGTATATATGTTGAATCCTTCTGCCGAGGCTTCGATGCTGTATCGCCCGTCGGGGAGATCAACCTCGAAAATTCCGCCGCCGTCGGTTTTCCCTTTGAAGGAGGAATCGCCGAGATGAAATTCCACTTCACTTCCGGAGACCGGAGCCCCGGTGATGCGGTCGGTGATCTTTCCCTTCAGGGCGTACGGCCTGCCGGTGTAGGTGAACGAGGCGCTTCCTACTCCGACGACGGTCCCCCTGAGGACTATAAACGCCTGAAGAGAGCACTCTCCGGAAAAAGTGTTTTCCGGGAGGGAAATCTGGAATGGAACGGTTGCCCCGTCCTCGGATACCTCGAAGTCCATCTCCTCGTCAACGGGAGTTTTCCCGGCCGAGTCGGCGGTCCTGATTCTCAGGGTGCCTGTTCCTTTCGCCCTGAAGGGGTTTTTGAAGGAGACCTCGCCCTTCAGCTCGCTTCCCTCCGGGAACGTCCTGCCCGCAAGGAGGACGGAAACTTCGGCGGAAGGACTCTTCGTATAGAATCCTTTCGATACTGTGCTCATTTTCTCCCCTGACCGGCCGTCATAGACATCTACCCACAGGCGGTCGATGCCGTCGGTGTTCACGATCGGAATGGAAAGGTTGATTGTCTCCCGCATCTCCGGTTTCAGGACCAGGGTGTTCGAGCCCGCATATTTTCCTTTCTCCGCTCCCGGTGCACTTCCGGAGTTGTGAGGGAACCTCCAGTCGATCCGGACTGTTTTTTCATCCGTCCCCCGGTTCCACAGGAGGATGGAGAACCGTCCTTCCGCACCCCTGATGTAGTTCTCCAGGTCGCTGGCAACCGAAACGCTCACGCCGTTCCTTTGGCTGTCTCCAGCATCTGAAATGCCTTTCGGGAGGACACTCAGGCCGAAGCGCGTCCTGGGAAAAGTCTCTCCCGTTTTCTTTCCCGATCCGTCGGTGAACACGCCGCCGAGCCGATAAAAACCGGGGACTCCGGAAAGGGAAAGCTCCAGTTCCTTTCCGGCGGCGGGTTGCGGGGAGACCTCTATCCCGGCGCCGTCCGGGCCGAAAAGAAGAGGGGAAAAGGAAATCCCGCGGTCGCCTGTTTCCGGTTCCGGAAGGGCAACGCGGACGGTTTTGCCCTCATGGGTGAGAACCGGGGGCTTATCGAGAAGGAAAGAGACAAGGTCTCTGAAGAAGAGCCGTTCATGGACGGTCCCCTGGTGGTTGCCTGCAGCCCAGTCCAGGTACAGGGTCGACAGTACGACCCGTCCTTTGCCCCAGGGGAAAGAGATCATACAGGGCTGGTCGTTTTTTGTCCTCGAAAGCCATATTTCGCTTTCGGCCGGGTAGTCGAGGAAATACCCGTCCACGTTGAAATCCGGCGTAGGGGTCGTCATGGAGCAGAAGGCCCCGTTCGAAGCGGTAATCCGTGCAGAGGCGTACTGGCAGCTCTGGTCTTCCGCGAATCCGTAGGCGGTCACCTTCCCGGGCAGAACGGCGTATTCTTTCCCGAGCTGCTGGGAGAAAGCGAGCAGGGTCCCTCCCGAGGAAACGTATTTTTCCACCGCGTTCCGGAAGGTTTCCGAGAGGCTCCAGTCTGACAGGGATCCGCTCGGGAGGATGAGCAGCCTGAACTTTTCGAGGGATTCGCCGGCTTCTCCAGGCTGCAGAAGGGTGGCAGGTTCGGACTGGCCGAGGAGGGCCGCCGCTCCCTTTGCGTACCCGGACGAAAGGATCGCCACGTCGGGTGTCTCCGCCACAGCCTTCAGAAGGTCCCTGTAGATTTCTTCCGCAGCAGCTCTCTGCTCTTCGGAGAATGGAGCCTCGAAGGTTACCCGCTCATCGGATGTCGAGGCCTGGAGAAAGGCTCCCAGGGTCTCCGGACCCAGCGGTTCGGAAAAGGCTCCCCTGTTCCGGGATGAAAGGAAATCCATGACGAAGGTGTTTCCCTTTTCCGCCGCCCGGAGATAGAGCCCCCGCTCCTGGGGAGGAAGAGCGAGCATGGCCTTCCCGATGTTATCGTTATCGTCGGGGTTGTCCGCCCCGGGAGAGCCGAAGGTAATGCCGAGTTCCTTCGCTCTTTTGTCCTTGTATTCCTTCATCCATTTCCACAGGTCTTTCCCTGCGGGAGTCTTCATGAGCTTATCAAGGGCTTCCGGGTCGTCGAGGATAGGTTTGAATATCCTGTAGTATTTCCAGCGGTTTTTCTCCCATATAGGCGGGAGAGGACCTCCGATGACATGGGTCATGAGGTCGGAGAGAGGTTTGTAGGCCGTATCAAGCCGCTGCTTCATGTCCAGCGCCCGCCGGGCAGCTTTCCGGGCGTCAAGGAGGTCTCCGGCAAGTCCGTATCCTTCAAGGATCGCTTCGCCCCCGGAGATGAGCGGGCCTATGGTCACAGACTTCCCGAACTCCCAGGCAGCGTAGGCCCCCGCCCAGACAGCGGGAGGCAGAAGCCATTCCTTTCCCTCCCGAAGGTCCTTGAGGTACTGTTCCCGGGTGGAGAGGCCGATCTGTTCCCCCATCTGGATCAGCCCTGGAATGCCGAAAAGAGTCGCCACCCCGTACCCGATGCCTTTCCCTACCGTAAGGAGGCCGAAATTCTCCGGATCCTCCCGTGCGGCTTTGTCAAGGTAGTCGGAATATGCCTTGAGGGCTTCGTATCCCTGGTAGATCATAATAATGCCCGTTCCGACCTTCACCAGCTTCGACGGGGGAGGGGGCATCGGAACCGCCGGTTTTTTGGGAAGCTCGGGCTTGATCACCTTCGGGACTGTTCTTTTTGTTCCCGGTGCTGTCCTGTCCGCAAACTGGCTCCTGGTCATGGTCTTGCCCGTTTTCAGGTCCGTTACCGTGCCGTCAGGATTCAGCCGCACCTGCTGTTTCGTGATCTTTCCCCCGATTTCCGGGGCCTTTTCTGCGATGTTTCTCAGGGTCTCACCGTTGCTTTTCGAGATTGTATGGAGCTCGTCCGTCAGTTTTCTCCACGTCTTCTGGTCCGCTTTGGACATGGGGGGCTTTTTGTTCAGTATTTCCGTGAGTTCCTTCACTTTTCCGTCCGTGATCTTCTGGCTCTGCCTCTGGGCCTTCTGGTAGGACTTCGACAGGGAATCCTGGGCTTTATCGAGCCACTGCCGGATCTTTTTGTTTTTCACCTCCGGGGGATCGTTGGGGCTTGTTATACCCGCTTCCTCCCAGCTTCTTCCTTTCCGCAGGTTCTCCGCCTGCCTGGCGAACTCTGCGGCATCTCCCTTTTTCGGTGTTGTTCCCGTCCATTCCATGGCCTTCTTGACGCTTTTGCCGATGGTTTTGGGATCGATCTCCCCGCCTGCGGGGTTCTTTCCGATCCCTGCCTCCACCGCTTTTTTGACGTTGTCGAGGACCGCTCCGGCGGGGTCTTTTGCGCCCACCTTGCCGCCTGAGGTCTCGAAGAGACCGCCCGAGGTGGAAAAGGTATCTTCCGCGCCCGCCCGGGAGGTCACCCAGTTCCGCCATTCCGGGCTCCCGGTCCGCAGGTTCGGAGGGGTCTCCCAGATAACGAGCTTCTTCGCGGGATCCACGTACCGTCCGGGGACGTTCGGGTCAGGACGGATGGAATAGCCTTTTGCGTTGAGCTGGTCGGCCAGTTTTTTCGCGCCTCCGGGCTTCATCTCCGTCAGGTCGATGTCGCTTGAAGGAGTCTTGGGAGCGCTCCCTGAGTTGAGAAAATCCTTTTCCATGCCTGCTGACTTTATGGCGTCCTTGATCTCGGCGAACCGGCCGTCCCTGTTTTTGTAGGTTGTCCGAACGCCGTCGGAAGCGTTCTGGAAATCATTCAGCCATTTTTTCCGTGCGGAGTTGAAACTCCCTTCATCGGAAAACTGACCCCTTTGGGGTTCGGAGGCCGCAAAATTATCCCGTACCTTGCCCAGTTCGCTCAGCATCTCCTCCTCGAGGGATGCCCCGAGTGCCTGTCCGCCGAAGGAGAAGAGATGAAGGGTGAGGAGGGTGAACAGGAAAAAGAGAGAGAAGAATTTCCCGTAATGCCTCGTTCCCGCTGTCTTCATTTCCTTCACTTCCCTTCGGTCCATTCAGCAAGAACTGAACGCGCATAGGCAGCCTTTTCAGTGTCCTGGGAAAAGGCTTCCGCCGCCAGCCTCATAGTTTCTTTGGCTTCCGGCAGCTTTTCCATCCCGTGGAGGATCACCCCAAGGCAGAAAAGGGCGGGACCGTTGGGCTCCCCGGATGAAAGGTGCTTTCGAAAGAACTGCTCTCCCCGGGGAAGGCCGTTTTCAAGAAAATAGGCGGCACCGAGCAGGGATGCGGTCCGGAAGTCGAGCAGAGCCGGTTTTTCCGAAACCGCCCTTTCCAGGTTGTCTATCGCCGGGGCGAAGGACCTGTTCCGGTACTGCAGAATACCGAGTAGAAGCCGTGCCTCTGCGTAGGATGGGTCAAGTTCAAGTGTCCCGGAAGCAGCCTCTTCGGCAAGTTCGAGGGTGAATGGGTTCGGACCGAAGGCGGCGTAGACCTGGGCGACGAGGAAAAGAAAGTCCGGTTCGTCAGGGGCAAGTTCCGCTGCTGAAAGGGCATTGGCCAGGGCAAGGTACAGAAGGTTATCCAGGCCTTCTTCTGAAAGGGGTTTTCTTTCGCCGGACTTCAGGGAATCCAGTATGGATGAGGCTTTACGTGCCCTCAGTATGGCGAGGGTGAGTACGTTCAGCTCATCAGGGTTTTCCATGGCCGCCGCGAGGGCCTTCTCTTCTTCGGGGCTGAGCGGGTAATCCCGGTCGAGGCTTTCAAACTCTTCCTGTTCCTGTTGCGGACCGAACAGGTCGACCGCGGATGCGAAGATGTCGCCGTCCCGCCCGCTGTAGAAATCAGGCCCGTCGTCCTCGGGGATGTCCTCCTCGAGGGTGAATTCCTCTTCCACGGTCACCGTTTCCTCTGTTGCGGACGCCCCCTGGAGCGGCATGGAAAAGAGGATCAGAGCCGCAAGGACCGACACTGTCAACTGCATTGCGACCACCTCGCTTTCACCCGAAAGGGTACGGTAAAACGTCTGAAAAAGAGAACCAACCGGAAGATTGACCGTATTATACAGCAGAAGCGGGATCCTGTTACGCAGGATCCCGCTTCTGAAAGAGCCGCAAGGGAGCTTGTTATTGCCTCATTTTCGGGGTTCTATCGCGGACGCGTTGTTCCGCAGGCGAAGAAGCCGCCTTTCTGTAGGGGGGTGGGAGTTGAATCCGTTCGGAGAGGTCTTGTACCCGGCCGCCTTCATTTTTTCCATGGCCCGGACGAGCCCCCACGGGCTGTAAGCCGCTGCGGCGGAGGTCCTGATTCCGTAGTCGTCTGCGGCCACTTCCTGTTCCCGGCTGAAGCCGGACTCGGCCAGGGCCATGCCCACGCCCCCGGCAATTTCCCCTGCCGTGTTGCCGTCAAGGGCATGGAAAAGAAGGCCCCAAAGCAGGCTGCGTCCGACGGAGCTGTTGTAGTGTCCCAGCTGGATATGCCCCGCCTCGTGAGCAAGGATGCCGGCGATTTCGTCCTCGCTGTCGAGTATGGCCATCATACCGGTCGTGACATGGACAGAATGATTTCCCGGGGAAAACTTCACCCAGGCGTTGGGTTCCTTTTTGTTCTCGAAGTTGACCGGCTTGTGTTCGATTCCTGCCTTTGCGGAAATTTTTGCCCATGCGCGGTTCACTACGGCCTGGTCTATGGCGGCTTCCAGAGTCCCCGTGAAAAGAAGGGCCAGAAGAGAAACGGCGGGAAGGAGTTTCCCTATTTTTTTCACATCGTTCTCCTCCTTATTTCCGGGGATTACTCCCCGGGAGATGTCTTTCAATTGGTGCGCTTTCATTGAAATTCTTGCGTATTTTTTCCCTGCAGGAAAGGGGAGAATTACGTATAATATCCTATTATGACCAATCACGGCCAAATGATGCTTCAATGCACCCTCTGCGGTGCAGCGGTTCGGGAAGACAGCCTCCGGTGGCGGTGCGTTTGCGGGGCTCCGTTCGCTTCGGACTTCGGCGGCGTCCCCCCCATGGACAGGAGCCGGATACGCCCCGGAGAGCAGGGGATGTGGCGCTACGGCTCCTCCCTTCCCCTGGAAAGACCGGAGGAGAAGGTGTCCTTCGGTGAGGGATGGACTCCTCTCGTCGCCGAACCATGGAACGGCCTGAACCTCTTCCTCAAGCTTGACTATGCCTGCCCGACCGGCTCCTACAAGGACCGTGGGATGGCCTACATTGTGAGCAGACTGAGAGACCTGGGAATCCGCGAGGTCATCGAGGATTCTTCCGGAAACGCCGGAGCCTCCATGGCGGCTTACTGCGCCAGGGCGGGCATACGGTGCCGCGTTTTCGTCCCCTCCTACACCTCGGAGGGGAAGTGTGTCCAGGTTGTCTCCTATGGCGCGGAACTGGAGAGGGTCCCGGGAACCAGGGAGGATACGACCAGGGCAGCCGAAAAAGCTGCGGAGGGCACATTCTACGCAAGCCACAACTGGAGCCCGTGGTTTGCCCACGGGATTAAGACTTTTGCTTTCGAACTGTGGGAACAGCTTGGGTTCACCGCTCCGGAAGCGGTTTTGCTTCCTGCGGGCCAGGGGAGCCTCGTCTTCGGCTGCGCCCTGGCCTTTGAAGAACTGCTTTCAAGCGGCGAAATAGAAGCCCTTCCGAAGATTTTCGCCCTTCAGCCGAAAAACTGCGCCCCCCTGGAGGAGGCGTTCAGGAACGGAAGTCCTTCTCCGGGCAGAGTGGAGAAGAGTGAAACCATCGCGGAAGGTATCAGTTCCGCGGAACCTGTTCGGGGAAGAGAAGTCCTCTCTGCCGTGCGAAAAACCGGAGGAGCGGTTCTCTCCTTTACGGACAGGGAAATTTGGGACGGTTTTGTGAAGCTCGCCCGCAGAGGGTATTTTGTTGAACCTACGAGCGCCATCGTTGCCGCGGCGGCGGAACGGCTTTCCCGTGAAGGCGCGGTCGGCAGGAACGGCCCGGTGGCGGCGGTTCTCACCGGCTCGGGGCTCAAGGGAAGCGGCAAGATACTCTCCCTGTTCTCCTCTCCGCCGGAGGACTGAATGAAAAGGCGGCATTTCCCTTTACAGGGGACGGACCTTTAATGGGCAGGGTGAGCGTGAACAACCTCCGGGAGGGGATGGTCCTCGAAGAAGACCTGTCGGCCCCCAACGGGAGGTTCATCCTTGGCAGGGGTGCCGCCCTGAAAGAGAACCATATCCGGATGTTCAAGATATGGGGCGTCACAGGTGCTTCCGTGGAAGGGGCCGAGGACGGCGACATAGCGGTGGAGGAGCACCTCCGGGAAGAGGCGCTCCGGTCGGCTGAGGCCTTCATTGATTCCTATTTCCCGCCTTCGCAAGGCGAAACGCCGGCTTCAGCGGAAATCCGGTCCTTCTGCGCGAGGAAAATTGCAGGGGAAATAGCTTCGGGCAAATCGCCCTCTCCTCTTCCCGAAATGAAACAGCTCCCGCGCCCTCCCGAGGGGCACTTCGGCCGGACTTTCTCAGCCTATGGCCTCGCAAGGAACGAGGTGAGGCTCGTTTCTTTCCCTGATATTTACTTCAAGATACAGGAAGTCATCAATTCTCCGATAAGCTCCGCCACCACCATCGCAAAAGTGGTGGGGAAGGACCCCAGTCTCACCGCCCGTCTTCTCCGGCTGGTGAACAGTTCCTTTTACAGTTTCCCGAATCCGATCCTGTCCATTCCGAGGGCAATCGCCATCATCGGGGCGAATGAGCTGACGGCCCTCGCCCTTGCAGTTTCCACCATGACGGTGTTCCGCCATGTGCCGCCGGCGTACGTGGACATGAAATCCCTCTGGAAGCATTCCATCGCATGCGGCGTGTTTTCCCGCCTGCTGGCCTATTCCAGGAGAATACGGAACGAGGAGCGGTTCTTCCTCGCCGGACTTCTGCATGACCTCGGGAGGATCATTCTTTACACCAAGACGCCGGCGGAGATGACCTATGCCCTCGAGCTTTCCTTTTTTGAGCGGATCCCCCTCTGGCGCGCGGAAAAGAGGATATTCGGCTTCGACCACGCCGCCGTGGGAAAGGTTCTTCTCGAAGAGTGGAACATCCCGGAAAGCATAAGGAAGCTCTGCGACTTCCACCACTCTCCCCTGGAAGAAAACGCGCCGGAGGAATCTGCCTTTGTTCATACCGCGGATTACATCGCCAACGGACTCCGCACGGGGACCAGCGGATCGGTCTTTCTTTCCGCCGTCTCACCGGCAATTTGGGACTATCTCGGGCTGGACGAAGGGGATCTGGAATCCGTTCTCGTTCAGGGAGAGCGGCAGATCCGCGAGATCATGCATATTTTCCTGATGGCTTGAGGCGAGTATGATGAGCGGAGATCCCATGGAAAAAATGAAAGAAAGGCTCTCCATTTTCTCAAGGGAACGGGAGGCGACAAAACGGCTTCTCGAATCCGCCGTGGATTCCCTCGGCTTTTCCGTGGTGGTGGACGAAGAGTTTTCCTTCCATGCCCTGTTCGAGGAATGCGCCCGGAAAGTGCGTTCCTTCATAGCCTTTGAATCCCTGGCATTCATCGTCTTCTCCCATGACGGCCTCGATATGTCCCTTAAATTCTGCGATCCTCCCTCCGGCAGGACCTTCTTCGAGGACGAAGTGCTCCCCCTCGTTGAAGACCGGACCTTCGCCTGGGCCGTGGACAGGAACAGGCCGGTCATCGTTACAGCCACCGATGGGAAGGGGCAGATTCTGCTTCATTCCATGACCACCCAGAACAGGACGATGGGGATGTTCATGGGATACCTGGGAGAAGATGACGCCGACATTCTCGACCTTTCCTTCGCCTTTCTCACCGTGGTCCTCAGCACGGCAGCCGGACTGCTCCAGAATGCCGAGCTCTACACAGTGATACGGGGACTGAACGGTGAACTCGGCAAAAAAATAGAACGTCTCGAGGAATCGGAGCGAAGCCTCGCCGAGGCCATGCGGGCAAGGGACACTTTTCTCGCCAACGTCAGCCATGAAATACGAACCCCCCTGAACGGAATTCTCGGCATGGCGAGCCTGCTCGAGGACACTTCCCTTGACTCCCGCCAGGCCGATATGGTCCGGATCCTTCGGGATGAATCCTCCTCACTTCTGCGGCTCATCAACGATCTTCTCGATTTTTCGAGGATAGAAGCCGGAAGGTTCACTTTAGAAGACGCTCCTTTCGATTTTGCGGAATTCTGGAACAGCATTCGGGACAGCTTTCTTCCCAGGGCACGGCAGAAAAACCTCCGGTTCCGGATGGAACTCACGGGACAGGTCCCCGGAGCGGTATCCGGAGATTCCCTCAGGATCCGCCAGATTTTCGGCAACATTATAGGGAATGCCCTGAAATTCACGTCGAAGGGCGAGGTTTCAGTCCTCGGCGAACTCATCCCGGGGAATGAAGGTCGGGGCGTTCTCCATGTGGATGTCCGGGACACGGGAATCGGCATTTCCGCGGAACAGGCGGGCCGGCTCTTCCGCCCCTTCGTCCAGGGGGATCCCTCCACTACCAGAAAATACGGCGGAACCGGCCTTGGACTCGTGATCTCGAAACGCTTGCTGGAGGGCATGGGAGGAACCATATCCATCGAGCCTGAGGAAGGGCAGGGAGCCCATTTCCGGTTCACCCTTCCCCTGATGTTCCTTGCCGGGAAGACCTGCGGGAAGGACGGCTCTGCGGGGCCCGTCATCGGCTTTCCACCGGAGTATTCTGTGCTCGTGGTGGAGGATAACGAAACAAGCAGGATGGTGGCGGTCTCTCTGCTGGAAAAAATGGGCGTTCCAACGATTGAAACTGCTGAAAATGGTGCCGTGGCCATTGAAAAACTCTCATCGAGAAGGTACGATCTTGTCCTTATGGATATCCAGATGCCGGTGATGGATGGATTGGAAGCCGTGGCCGCCATCAGGGAGCCGTCGTCCGCCGTTCTGGACCACCAGGTCCTCGTAGCCGCTATGACGGCCAACACGCTTCCCGCCGACAGGGAAAAGTATCTCAGGTCGGGCATGACGGACTACATCAGCAAACCGGTTCTCCCCGAGGAACTCGGAAGACTTCTCCTGAAAAGCCTCGGGGTGGAAAATCTTCGGGCTGTCGACAGGGACGGCGGAAATGGAAAGAGCATCTTCAGAAAGGATCTCCTCCTCAAACGCCTGGGAGGGGATGAAAAACTCTGCGAAAAGACCATACAGCTTTTTGTGGAAGATTCCCTGAAACTTGCGGAGGACCTTGCTGCCCTTATCGGGTCAGGTGCTTTCGATGAAGCGAGGATGAAAGCCCATACCCTGCGGGGTGCGGCGGCGAACGTGGAGTCCGGGGAGATCATGGCTGCAGCGGCAGCGGTGGAAGAGGCCGCCGCCGACGGCAAAGGGCCGGAGGCCCTCGCCCTGGTGCCGGGAATTTTTGCGGCCCGGGAAAGGTTTCTTGCTGAAGTTCCGGGCAGTGAAGGTACCCATCGATATAGCGCCGGAGAACGGAAAGGATGAATGGCCTCTATGAAAATTCTTGTTGCCGAAGATGACGCAACATCTTTGTTCATGCTGCAGTCACTGCTCGAAAAATGGGGGTACGATGCCGTGGCCCTTTCCGACGGCGTGGAAGCTCTTTCGGTATTGAACGGCGAAGATCCTCCCCTCCTTGCGATCCTCGACTGGATGCTCCCCGGACTGAACGGTCCGGAGATCTGCCGGAGGCTGCGCATGGGAGGCGAGGCACGAAAGGGAAGCCCGTACCACTACATCATCATGCTGACCGTCAAGGGAGAGAAGGAAAACGTCGTTGCCGGCCTCGATGCAGGAGCGGACGATTATGTGACAAAGCCCTTCGATTCCCAGGAGCTTCAGATGCGGATAAAAGTCGGAGAAAGAATTCTCCTCCTCCAGGAGCAGCTGAGGAAGGCTGCCCTGTACGATGCGCTCACGGGCCTTCCCAACAGAAGAGCTGTCATTGCAGGTCTCGAGGGGGAATTTGCCCGTTCCGAGAGGTCCGGTGAATCTTTTGTCATAGCCCTTCTCGACCTCGACCATTTCAAGGATGTCAACGACAGTTACGGCCACCTGACGGGCGATTCGGTCCTTGCGGAGTCGGCCCGCCGGATCCGGTCCGCGGTGAGAATCTACGACCAGGTGGGCCGGTACGGCGGGGAGGAGTTCCTTCTTGTTTTTCCTGGCCTGAAGAGCGACGATGCCCTCAGGATCTGCGAAAGGGTCTGCTCCGTGATAGAAAAAAAGCCCTTTTTCCCTGCGCCGCAGCAGGGGAGCGGCACTCCCTTTACCGTGACCGCCAGTATCGGCGTTTGTGAATGGAACCCATCCTCCAGCGGCCCCGATGAAATGCTCATGGGAGCGGACCAGGCTCTTTACCGGGCCAAGAGAAAGGGACGCAATGCAGTTTGCCTCTGATTAGGGAATTTTACCGGAGATTTCTTCCCGCCGTTCTCCTATAATCCCCAAAAAAATGTGAAAGGAGGGATGCCCGTGCTCAGAATGTCGAAAGCACCAGTTGTCCTCTTCGTTTTATCCATCGCCTTCTTCGTCCTTGCTTTCCCGGCCGGAGGGGCCTCTTCAGGCATGGACGATTTTTTTGCCGCCAGGGACTGGCGCGGAGTGGACGCCCTGCTGGCGCAAAAAAACGGAGAACTCTCCCCGAGAGAGCTTTCTCTTGCGGCAAACTCTCTCTGGCTTCGCGGAAAATGGGCCGAGTCTCTGGAACTTCTTCAAAAAACAGCCCCACACTGGCCGGAATCCGTTAAGCCCTACGGTACCCTCATGACCATCCTCGGGCTGGAGAGAACGGGCCGAAAGGACGAGGCAAGGAAGGTCGCCGCCAAGTTTCTTCCTGCGGCATCCCCTGACGTGGCC
>JAGPEN010000018.1 GCA_018057035.1 Aminivibrio sp.
CAGAGTTCCAGCAGGCTTGACCTGTTTCGTTCAAGGAGTTTCGGGATGTAGCCAAGACTGAGAAGAGGGATTCTCCTTCCTGCTTCAATCTCCAGAAGCTGGAATTCCCTGGGATTGAGAACGGAAGCGAAAAGAACGGCGGGAACGGGGATTTCTCCCTGGGCGGCAATTCCGGAGACCGTTTTTTCGAGAACGCGGGCGATCATTGTCGCCGAGGAATCGGCGAACACAACCGGAATCAAGGGGCATTCAAGGAGGCGGCTCAGTTCGGGGGCCTGGGGAAACAGGACAAAACCGTCATCATCCCCTCTTTTTCCGAGGGGAGCGAGAACGATGTTCAAGCGTCCGCTGTCCGACGCGAACTGGAAGAGGGTCTTTAATACCCTGGTACTCCCGCAGGAGAAGGGATCGAGCACCGTCACTTCCTCCCCAGTGACCAGGGTGGTCAGGCGAACGAGATACTCGTCTGGGCCCGCGCAGAAAATCTTCAGGGGATGCCCTGCGCCCTTGAGCGCCGCAGCGAGAATGACCCCCGGGGGAACAGCGCCTTCCCTTCTTTCATCTGCGATAACAAGACGGGGAATAATCACGGCCGCTTCTCCTTTTTTTTACGGTATGGTTTAGTGTATCATATACGCCATGAACATCGCCGGTCGAAATTCATACTTGTTTCAATGTCTGGAGGTAGATTGCACATGACGGCACCATGGACCTACATCAAAGACCTCCCCTCCCGGGAAGGATCGGACGTCACCGTCCGGGGTTGGTTATACAACGTGAGAAGCTCAGGCAAAATTCATTTTCTTCAGCTCAGGGACGGAACGGGAACAGTACAGGGCGTCATGGTGAAGAAGGAGGTCTCCGAAGAGGACTTCTCCGCCGCTAAATCCCTGTGGCTGGAGGCTTCGGTGGAAGTGACCGGAACCGTCAGAAAGGATGAACGGGCTCCGTCGGGGGTAGAGCTTTCTGTCTCGGCCGTTTCGGTTATCCAGAATCCCGCGGAGGAATATCCCATCGGCAAAAAGGACCACGGAATAGACTTCCTTCTCGACCACCGCCATCTCTGGCTTCGAAGCAGCAGACAGCAGGCCATCATGAGGATCCGCGAAAGGGTCATCTGGTCGGCGCGGGAGTTCCTTCACAATGACGGCTACCTTCTCGTGGACAGCCCTATCATAAGCGGAGCTGCAGGAGAGGGAGTTTCCGGCCTATTCGAAATCGACTACTTCGATTCCAAGGCGTATCTTGCCCAGACGGGACAGTTGTACGCAGAGGCAGCCGCAGCCGCCTTCGGCAAGGTCTACTGTTTCGGCCCAACTTTCAGGGCGGAAAAGTCCAAAACCCGCCGCCACCTTACCGAATTCTGGATGCTCGAACCCGAGGTGGCCTTCTTCGACCACAAAGACAACATGGACCTCCAGGAGAGGCTCATCTGCCACATTGTCGCATCCGTGCTGGAACACTGCGGAAAGGAACTCGCAGCCCTCGAAAGGGACATCTCCAAGCTGGAAAACATCAAGGCTCCTTTCTACCATCTCCAGTACGGCGAGGCCATCGAGATGCTGAGAAAGCTGGGAAGCGATACGCCCTACGGCGAAGACCTGGGGAACGACGACGAAACCATCCTCACCCAGCAGTTCGACCGGCCGGTGTTTATTGAATGTTATCCGAAGAGCGTCAAGGCATTCTACATGAAGGAACATCCCGAGAATCCTGATCTGGTTCTCTGCGACGACCTTCTCGCTCCGGAGGGTTACGGAGAAATCATCGGAGGTTCCCAGAGAGAGGACAGTTTCGACAGGCTTCTGGCCAGGATAAGAGAACAGGGGCTTCCCGAGGAGCCGTACGACTGGTACCTTGATCTCCGGCGGTACGGAACCTTCGTCCACAGCGGTTTCGGCATGGGGATAGAACGGGTGGTGGCCTGGATTTCCGGACTGCAGCACATCAGGGAAGCCATTCCCTGGCCTCGGACGATTTACCGTCTCAAGCCCTGATGGCTTCTATTTTCCGTTTCACAGGGAGGCACTGTACGTGATTTATTCCGACTTTGACCCGAAACCCGTTTTTCGCGAATACAGGAGGCTCATCGGGGACGGTGAGGTGGGAGGAAAGGCCAGAGGTCTCGCCTTCGCCTTCAATACCCTGAAAGGAACGCCTCTTGAGTCCTGCGTTGAATTCCCCGATGTGAACTATGTGCTCACCACCGAGGGATTTGACGATTTTGTTTCGGACAACGGGATAGAAACACTTCTGAAGGAAAGCCTCTCCGGAGAGGAGGAGAACACGGAAGACGAATTCGCCAGGGAGCTTTTCGAGAAGGTCGCCTCCGCTTTCCGGAACGGAAGAGTCCGTCCCTCCCTGACCAGAGACCTGGAGGACGCCATGGAAGCCATAGGCGACTTTCCCCTCGCTGTCAGGTCAAGCTCCATTCTTGAGGACTCGAGGAAGCTTTCCTTTGCAGGGAAGTACAGTACCCGTTTCACCGCGAACCGGGGTCCCCGGGAAGAGCGTTCAGCCAATCTTGTCAACGCCGTGAAGGATGTCTGGGCATCCCTTTACAATCCTGCGGCCAGGGCCTACCGGAAGAAACACGGCCTCACCGATTCGGACGAATCCATGGCAGTGGTGATCCAGCCGGTCATCGGCAGGGAGCACAATTCCATGTATTACCCCGAAATTGCCGGAACCGCCTTTTCGAAAGTCTACCGCAGGCCCTCCACCCGCATACGGAAAGAGGACGGTGTCGTCCGGTTCTGTTTCGGCCTGGGAACGAGAACGGTCGACAGGCTGAAGGCCAACGTCTCCTATCTTTCCCACCCCATGCTCAGGCCCCAGGGAAATCTGCCCGCAGACATCGCCATGACCAGCCAGAGCGAGTTTGACTATATCGACAGGACTTCCGGGAGGTTCATGACCGGCGCCCTGTCCGACCACCTTTCCTTCCTGCTCAGGGAACACAGGCTCGCCTCGGCTTTCATCGAAATTTACGCAGAAAACCTCCTCTACTGGGCAGGATCGGACCAAGTGAGCCATGGGAAAGCCGTCTTTTCCTTCTCGAACTTTCCGAGGCGGCACCCCCGCTTTTTCAGCCTTGTGAAAGAACTCTGCTCCTTCCTTGAAGAACGGATGGGCATGCCGGCGGACATGGAGTTCGCTTACGACACGGACAGGGAAAAGCTCACCCTTCTGCAGCTCAGGCCTCTTGCCTCCTACGAGGAGATGGCCCGGGTCACCATTCCGGAAGTCAGGGATGAAAACGTCATACTCAAGGGGAACAGGATGGTCAGCAACGGAAAGCTTGAAAACGTCCATCACCTGGTGTACGTTGACCCTTCAGTTTATGGCAAGGATGCCACGTTTTACGAGGTCGCAAGGGAGATTGGCCGGATAAACCACAAACTCTCTGGAACGAACTACATCCTCGTCGGGCCCGGAAGATGGGGAAGCACCAACCCAAAGCTCGGCGTGCCCGTCAGGTATAATGAAATATGCAACTGCGGATGCCTCGTGGAGGTCGGGATCCTCGAGAGCGACTATACACCGGAACTTTCCTACGGGACCCACTTTTTCCTCGATCTGGACGTGGACGGAACTCTCTATCTTCCCGTCTTCGACGGAATGAAGGGAAACGTCTACAACCGGGATTGGCTTGCCTCCTCATTTTACGAACAGAAAAGGCACCCTGCGGTTCGGCACTATACCGGAAATTTTTCCGTCCTGCTCGACGGTGAAAACGAGGTCGGCGTCGTCATCTCCAACGATCCTCAACCGGAATGACCTTCCGATGCCCCGGCCTCGTTATCCGGCCGGGGCTTTTTTCTGCACCCGGCGCGTCACGAAGCTGATGACGATCCTTCAGGTGCACACCATGTATTCTCACGACAAGGCAATCATCCCCGAGAAATTTCCCTCGCTCCTCGAAGGGAGACATGAAGGACAACGGTATCGGACATTACTTTGCGAAACCTGATGCAAGCCCTGCTGCAAGAGTGTTTTTCGACTGATTTTCAGGAGGGGGAAGGGCCCCTTCCGGCCCCTTCCCCCTCTTTCTCAGGGCCAGATCCCCCGGAACCTCATGGCATCCACGATCCTGCTGACCGCCTTGACATAAGCGGCCTGCCGGAAACTGATCTTCCGTTCCTCCCGCATGGACCAGATCTCCCCGAATGAGCGGACCATTCTTTCGTCAAGCTTCGAATACACATACTCCTCTGACCACGTGTCTCCCGATCGTCCCTGGATCCATTCAAAACAGCTGACGATGACTCCACCGCCATTGGCAAGGACATCCGGAACAATAAGCACTCCCTTGTCGGTAAGTATGGCTTCGCCTTCAGGCGTTATAGGACCGTTTGCAAGCTCAAGAACCACATTTGCCTTGACCGATCCGGCGTTTTTTTCGTCGACCGCCCCGCCCAGAGCGGCAAGTATCAGAATATCCATCTTCTGTTCGAACAGAAGGTCGGGGAAAAGCTCTTCCCCTCCAGGGAAACCTTTCAGAGACCTTGTCTCCTCCTTGAATTTCGATACTTCGGAATATTTCAGGCCCGCCTGGTTATGGACGGCGGCGGCAGAATCAGAGACCGCAACGACTTTCAGGCCGAGATCCTCTTCGACAAACCTGTGAGCTCTCGAGCCCACGTTGCCGTAGCCCTGAATCCCCACCGTAAGCGGTTTGTCGAGCAGGCCCACTCCCTTGAGGGCTTCCCTGAGTATGAAAATGCCGCCTTTCCCGGTGGAGTCGGACCTGCCGAGAGAACCGCCAATGACCACAGGTTTTCCGGTAAAAGCGGACGGTTCACTCCATCCCTTCACTTTCTCGAAGGTATCGAGAAACCAGGCCATTACCTGGGGATTTGTGTATACATCGGGTGCGGGAATATCATAGTCTGTTCCGACGAACCGGGAGATGCCGAAAGCATAAGCCCTGCTGAGATTCTCCAGCTCGTTCCGGGACAGCTCACGGACATCGACCGCAACGCCCCCTTTTCCACCACCGTAAGGGAGACCCGCAATGGAACACTTGATGGTCATCCACGAGGAAAGGGCGACCACCTCGTCCCTGCTCACCTCAACGTGATACCTAACCCCCCCCTTGTAGGGACCGAGAGCGTTGTTGTGATGACTTCGCCACGCACTGAAAATCTTCACACCTCCACCGTCGAGCCGAACGGGAAGAGACAGCTCGAGCACTTCTTTCGGGTACCTGAGCATATCAATGTACTCGGGCTCCACCGTCAGGAAAGGCACCGCCTGTTCAAGCTGCTGAAGGTACATCTCTCTCGGGTTCATTCGCTTCTCCACCTCCTCGGAGATCCACTCCCCCTGGAACCGGAAAACTGCTGCGCAACATACACTAGGAATATTCTAACATATACAGTGTCATATTTTAATCACTTAATTGTCTTTTCTGTCTTTTTAAGAGAACAAAAAAGAGACCGGATCTCTCCGGTCTCTTTTCAGCTGGTTCTTTTTCGTTTACAGGAACACGCCTCTCATCCGCACGGCATCGGCCACTCGCTGGATTGCGGCCATGAAAGCCGCCCGGCGCATCTTGACGTTCTTTTCCTTGGCATAGGACCATACCCGCTGGAAGTTGTCCTTCATAATGCGGATTAGCCGCTCGTTGTACTCCTCCTCCGACCAGAAGAAGCCACCGAGGTCCTGGGCCCACTCGAAGTAGGAGCCGATGACACCGCCGGAATTGGCGAGGAAGTCGGGAACGACGAGGATTCCCTTTGCGTCGAGAATCGCGTCGCCTTCAGGGGTAATGGGCCCGTTGGCCGCTTCGACGATGTACTTCGCCCGGACCTTGTCGGCATTCTTTCCGTTGATGACACCTTCCAGTGCTGCCGGGATAAAGATGTCGCAGTCGAGGAAAAGGACTTCGGGAAGATCCAGCTTCTGGCAGCCGTCGCAAGTAAAGCCTTCAAGAAGGCGCTTCGGGTGGTTGCTCACGTGGTCGAAGGCTTTTTTGATGTCAAGCCCGTTGGGAGCATAATAGGTTCCGGTGATGTCGCTGATTCCGACTACTTTCGCCCCGGCATTGATCATGGTGAGGGCGGCATAGGTTCCGACGTTGCCGAATCCCTGGATGGCGACGGTGGTGCCTTCCGCAGACTTTCCGAGGTTCTTGAGAAGCTCGAGTGCGCAGGTGGCGACGCCGTAGCCCGTCGCGGCCGTGCGGCCCTTGGATCCCCACAGGGGGATGGGCTTGCCGGTGAAAATGGCGGGCTCGAGCTGGTTCTTCATCTTGCTGATAGTGTCCATGAACCAGACCATTTCCGGTCCGCCGGTGTTCACGTCAGGGGCCGGGACGTCGGTCCATGCCCCGATGACTGGAGCCATCCGGGCTGCCCAGGTTCTGGCGATCCGCTCTTTTTCCTTCTTGGAAAGCTCGAGAGGTTCGCAGGAAACGCCGCCCTTGCCTCCGCCGTAGGGAATTCCGGCGAGGGAGCATTTCCAGGTCATCATCATGCCGAGGGCTTCACATTCGTCGAGGTTCACTTCGGGATGGAAACGGACTCCGCCCTTGCCAGGTCC
>JAGPEN010000019.1 GCA_018057035.1 Aminivibrio sp.
AGGAACAGAGCGGCAGGGGCTGAACCGGTACTGCATCCGCCTCCTCCTCCCAAACCCCAGTACCAGTCGTCATCGTCCCAGTCGTCGTCCCACCTGGTTCTGTGGGCGACGCAGAAGATACGAGTCTTTTTTCCGTCGACGATCCTTACGATTTCGAGATCCGCATAATATTCTCTTACGTTCGTCAGGTAATACTCGGTACCGTTTGGTTTTGTCCCAGTCCCAAAGGAGCGGAAATCGTACCATTTCCGAATCAGCCTGTAATCGTCATACTTTGGCTTGAAACCATCGTGTCCCGATACCGAAATAACTCCCCTGGCCCGGAAGTTTTCGATCCACTCGTCGTAATCGTCATACCACCAGTCATATTCGTAATCAGTTTCGATCACGATTGTGCCGGTATCATAGAGGACAGCGTTCCCACCCTGGTACACCATAGGGGTGTGTCCGGAGTATTCCCATGTCCCTCCCACAGGATACACGAAGTAATACGAGTAGGCAGTTGCCGGAATCAGCATGGCGGCCAGCAGGAGAAGCAGTAAACGCCTTTTCATCTTTTCAGCCCCTTTAAAAAGATCGGGGGAAGGCCAGAAATCCTTCCCCCGATCTTTCGCTGATTAAAACATCGCCTTCGTTTCGGTCCCGTCACTCCATTTTACGGTAAGCTGGAACTGCTTCCGCCCTTTTCGGGCAAGGAACCCGTCGTCCTCGACGAAAAGCAGCAGGTTGGCTGCCGAAGGAACCTTTAGTGAAACAGAGCCGTTCTTGCTGTTGAGCAATCCCTTTCCCTGCATGAAAACTCCCAGCAGAGGCACTCTGTTGCCTGGGATCGTGTCCCATGAAGCAGATCTTCCTGCTGCGGTTCCCTGAAGCTCTATGCTTTTTATTACTCCTTTTCCCTCAACGGAAAAATCAAAGACCCAGTCTTTTTGACCGCTTTTGCGGGGACGTTCTCCCAGGCCAACGAAATCACTGCTTGAAGCCTGTCTGGGTGCACCAAGCCAAAGACCATGGTCTTCTGCATTGCCGGGCTCAGTTTCTTCAGGCTTTTTTTCAGATTCTTCGGTCAGATCACCGGAATTTCTCAGTTCTTTTTGAAGTTCCCTTGAAAGAGCCCTTCCATCATCATAGGTAAGGGTCAGGAGGGAACGCGTCCCGCTGTCAGCAAGGCTCCCGTTGTCCTCCAGCCACAACCTGAAGAGCACGCTTCCGGAAACAGGCATGGAGACCGAACCGTCAGCCCTGTTGAGGATCTTTCCGTTCTGATCGGTGGCCACTATTAGCCATTTCTTGTTCCCGGGGACAGTGTCCCATTCTCCGGCTTTTCCGGAAATGTTGCGGATGTTTATCCCGGTAACTGTGCCCGCCGTGCTGACCTTGAGTTCTGTTTCCCAATCCGGTTTTCCGTTGCCCGCCCTCTGCTCGTTCTGTCCTGTCAGGTCACGGTCGCCGGGGCCGAGGAGCACCGCGCTCCCTTCAAAGGCGTCTTCGGCCGGACCGGCCTGTTTTTCGGCCACTGCGCGCTTCACCACGGAGCCGTCGGAGAAAGTGAGGCTCACTTCGAAGTTCGATCTTCCTCTTTTTATGGATCCGTTGTCAGTCAGGCGAAGGTCAAGGGTAGTCCTTCCCTTCAGGTCGGATTCGATGCTTCCGTCCTTGCGGTTCAGTACCTTTTCGGAGGATGCGACAGCCACGAGCCAGGCGCTGTTTCCGGGGAGAGTGTCCCATTCAGCTGTGTCGCCCTTGATGCTCCTCACCGTAACGCCGGTCAGTTTCCCGCTGCCCTGGACCACTACCCGAATCGCCTCGTCAGGGACACCATCCCCCGCAGGCTTTTCGTAATCGCCGGTGAGATCCCGTTTCGCTTCGTCACTCCACCGGGCGGAAAGGATTTTTACCTGAGCAGTCTGCTCGGGCTCCTCTTTCACGGAGGGCGGAATTTCCACCGTCGCTGAACTTTCGGATCCGTCGACAAAAAGTGCGGTCAGGGTGAATTTCCCTCCCCTGGCCAGAGCGCCGTCATCGTGAACTGTGAGGACAAAGGAGGCCCCCAGGAGGAAGGGGGCTATGGGCATGCTTCCGGCGCTGTCCGTGAGAAGTTTCCCGGCGCCGTCCTGAACATGGATGCCGGCAATGTTGTTCCGTGCCGTGGTGTCCCAGGCTGATTTACCGTCCTCGGAACGGAGCGAGAAGTTTGCAAGGGCGCCAATGCCTGTCATTGAAACGGAAAAAACTGCGTCCGGATTGCCGTCTGGGGCGGAGCTTTCTCCTGCGCCGAGGATATCGCCCGGGCCGAAGCCGGAAAAGGAGAACCCCTGGATCTCTCCCATGGCCGCGAGTGAGGGAGCTGCAAAGAACAGGGTAAAAGCAGCCAGTGCGAGGAGCAGAAAATGGAATTTCGAGTATTTTTTCATGGAAATCATCTCCTTTGCTAATTGGTTTTGTTATAAAACATTGTAATTATATCATGTTGATCGGCTATACAATTCCTGCCCGGCTTCCCTTTCCCTTTCCTGGCGAAGTGTATAATGGGAGCATTAAAAAAGGAGGGGCAAACGGATGAATAAACTGTTCATACGGCAGTACGTTCCTGCAGAGGATTCCGGGGCGACGTGTTTTCCCTGCGCCGAAACAAACAGGATTCTTCTTTCCATGATCGAACAGCTTTCGCCGAAGCTTGCGAACCTGGATTTACAGCCGGTCCTCCAGGTCATGGAAATCCACGCCGTAACGGAGAGAAACGCGGGAAAACTGAACTATATCTCTTTTTACGCGCCGGAAATGGGAATCCCAGAAGAAAAAAGCATCGAGGAGGTTCTTGGAGTCCCGGTGAGCTACGAAGAGTGTGAGGGGTGCCTGCTCCCCGAAGGCACATCCTTCAAGACCAGGACCCTTGGAATTGAGGGCAGAGAGTACCAGGCCCTGCCTCCCGGGGTGCTCACCGACGCCCTTATCCGCGTAGTCTTCTCCACCCTTGGAGGGTGCGCCGAAGGAAGCTGCGAACACTGCGCAGGCTGCGGAAAGGACTGAGACGGGTGTCTTCCATGGGTGATGTCTGGATCACTACAAAGGGCGGCGACAAGGGGGAGACGTCCATTGGAAACGGGGAAAGAATTCCAAAGGACCATCCGAGAGTAGAAACCTACGGGACTCTTGATGAATGCCAGGCCCACGTCGGAATGGCCCGGTCCCTGTGCGAATATCCCGAGATCTGCGAACGGCTGTGTTCACTTGAACAGGAACTGGGGAAGCTCATGGGGTATATAGCCTTATACCCAGGACTGTCCTGCCCGGATATCCGCATGCTGGAGGAATTCACCGGGAAAGTGGCGGAAGTGACGGGAAAGTCTTTCCGTTTTGTTCGGCCGGGCGATTCCACTCCCGGAGCTTCCCTTCACGTAGCCCGGACCGTAGCCCGAAGGGCTGAGCGCGTGGCCGTCGGCCTTTTCAGGACAGGAGAACTTGCCGAGGATGCGTACAGATACATCAACCGGCTCTCGGACACAATTTACGCCCTCTCCCTGTGGTACGACCACCTGGAACGGGCGAAAAAAGGAGACCCGACAACCTGTCCATAAAGTTGTTTCAGGCACTTTTCCAAGTACTTCTCATGCAGTATAATGAGTACATTGTGCTGTACGGGGAGGTCAATTCTTGTGGAAAAAAACTCGTTGTCGCCTGCATTTAACCAGGGACTGCGGCAGATAGTGTTTGAAAAACTGAGGGAAGCCATCGTCGACGGCTCTATCCGGCCGGGTTCGAAGCTTTCGGAAATCGAGCTGGCAGAACAGATGGCCGTATCCAGGACCCCTGTCCGGGAGGCAATCCGCCAGCTAGCCCAGACGGGGCTTGTTACATTGACGCCCAGACGGGGAGCGTTTGTTACCCTGCCGAGCATGAAGGACGCGGCAGATCTGTACGAGCTGAGAACGGAGCTGGAAATTCTCGCCGTTGAAAACCTGTGCGCCCAGCCGCCTGAGGAAGAGCTTCTGAAATTCAAAAAGATCTTCGAGGAAATGACCGATGCAACGCCTGCCGAGACGTATGTCAGTGAAGACAGGGCCTTCCACCTCATGCTTTACCAGGCCTGCACAAACCACTTCCTTGCGCTGATGCTGAACAACATCTCCGACCTGATCAACCTCTGCAGGCCCTTCTCCGTCGAACGGTCCCCCATCACCCAGTTCACCTGGGGACACCTTGCGATCATCGACGCCATTCTTTCTGGGGACAGGCCGAAAGCGCGGGAGGAAACAAGGGCCCACATTACGACCAGCAAGGACAGCCTCCTGGAATTCCTGAAGAACCACCGGGCCGAAATTTCCAGGGAATATAATTACGGAGAATGACTTTTTCGTATTTTCTCTACAAGGCGATTGGAGCTTTTCTGACTCCTCCCGGGGTCTTTGTGACCGTGGCCCTTCTTGGAGGGCTGTATTTTTGCCGCAAAAGAGAAAGGAAGGGGATGTCCCCCTCTTCCTTCGCTTTTTTTTTCGCCCTTTTTCTGTATGTCCTCTCCGTCCCGATGACAGCCCGTTTTCTCCTTCTCCCGCTGGAAGAGCCCTATCCTCTGGAAATAGACGAAAGTGAAGGAAGGGCTCCAGTCGTTCTGGTGCTGGCGGGAGGGATCTGGTCTGCCGACGGAGGCGACACCGTGTTCACCATGAGCCCGGAGACCCTGCAGCGCTTTGTCGCCGGAGCATCGGCCGCCCGGAAGCTTGGGGCTCCCCTTCTCTATTCAGGGGGGTATCCGGAAAAGGCAGCTGAAGGACGGATACGAGAAATGGTCCTGCGGACGGCGGAGAATATCGGTTTTTCAGGCGAAGTGCTGGTCGAGGGACGGTCAAGAACTACCTGGGAGAATTTTCTGCTCTCTTCGGAAATAATCCGGGAGAGGGGTTTTGACGAAGTCGTTGTGGTGACTTCAGGATTCCATCTTCGCAGGTCCATGAACTCCGCTGCCAGATTTCTAGGACCTCTGACCGTGCGTCCACTTTCCTCCGGACGCCTTGAAGGAGCAGGAGCGTTCATTGCCACCGACCTGCTTCCCTCTCCCGGGGGGCTGAGGAATACCTCCCTTGCCCTCCGTGAGCTTGCGGGCATCCTCGCCTACGAACTTTTCGGCAGCCTGAAAGGCCTGTAGCCTAGGAGTCCCCACCTTCACTGAACCGTCTCCAAAATTTTCGCAGGCGGGAGGCCATTTCCCCCTCGATCCCCAGGGTTCCCGGAAAATAGAACCTGCGCTGTCTGTCCATGTACTGTTGGGGCACCCAGTGCCTTGGATCGTCATGAGGATAGACATAGCCCGATCCGTCGGGCCTGAGGTGGAACGGGACTTCCTGGAGGTCTCCCTTTTCGATGGCCTTGGCGGCGCTGTCCACGGCAAGGTAGGCGCTGTTGCTCTTCGGAGCCGCTGCGAGGTAGATGACCACCTCGGCGAGGATGATCCTGGCTTCCGGAAGGCCTGTCATTTCCACGGCCTGGACTGCGGAGGCGGTGACGGTGAGGGCATTCGGGTCGGCAAGTCCCACGTCTTCCGCGGCGGAAATGAGAAGGCGCCTACAGATAAAACGGAGGTTTTCCCCTCCGGCCAGGAGGCGTGCAAGCCAGTATACGGCGGCATCGGGGTCGGATCCCCGAATGCTTTTTATCAGGGCGGAAATCACGGCGAAATGGTCTTCCGAGGCCTTATCGAACCGGACAACGGCCAGGGGAAGGTCGGACAGCACTCCTTCTTCGGTAAGGAGCGTGCCGCCCCTGGCCGCGATGGAAGCGGTAATGAATTCTAGCCGTGTGAGGGCCTGGCGGGCGTCCCCCCCGGCCATGGAGGCAATCCGCTGCAAAGCCTTTTCCTCTGCCTCGATTTCAAGGTCCCCGAGG
This sequence comes from Aminivibrio sp., assembly GCA_018057035.1. The sequence goes on from JAGPEN010000019.1 coordinate 5,881, forward strand.
CCCCGTTCCCGGTCGGTAAGAGCCCGTTTCAACAGCGTTGAGAGATCCTCTTCGGACAGGGGGCTGAGCTGGAAAACCACCATCCTTGAAAGAAGGGTCTTGTTGATTTCGAACCAGGGATTTTCCGTGGTGGTGCCCACGAGGATGAGGTCTCCCTTCTCCACCGACGGCAGGAGGGCGTTCTGCTGGCTCTTGTTGAAATGGTATATCTCGTCCACAAAGGCAATGGCGGCGTGCCCCGCCCTCATGGCCTTGA
>JAGPEN010000020.1 GCA_018057035.1 Aminivibrio sp.
AATACATTCCGGGAAGAGTCAATGTGGGGCTTTATTTGGCTGACGACGGGGTTCGGCTGATTGACAGCGGCCTGGACGACGAAGCGGGAAGAAAAATCGCCCGCATGCTCGAGGAGAGAAAAATACCCCTCCGGAGAATCGTAACGACCCATTCCAATGCGGATCACTGCGGAGGGAACGCGTTCCTGATTAAGAGGACGGGCTGTTCGGTGGCGGCGACGAGACTTGAATCGACGGTCATGGAAAACCCGGTACTCGAACCCCTTCTGCTCTGGTCGGCCTTTCCCTTTGCGGAACTTGAAAACAAGTTTCTTCAAGCAAAACCGTCAGAAGTGGACATGGTCATCGGGAACACGGGAACCTTCGATGAGTCGAGGCTGGAAGCCGTCCCGCTGCCGGGACATTTTCTCGACATGATTGGCGTCAGGACCCAGGACGATGTGCTTTTCGTGGCCGACTCCGTCTTCTCGGAAGAACTCATTGAAAAATACGCCGTCATGTTCGTCCTGGATGTGGCTGCGGCCCTGAAAACCCTGGACTGGCTGACCGTAGCCGAAGCCGCCTGGTTTGTTCCCAGCCACGCGCCGGCCACGGAGAACATCATCCCCCTTGCCGAGGCCAACCGGAAGGGGCTGCTTCGGGTGAGCGAGGCGGTTCTGGACTGCTGCGGAGAGCCGGCGAGCAGGGAGGAAATCCTTCGGGCCATCGCGGGCCGTTTTTCCCTTTCCATGTCGGTGAGCGAATACGTTCTCAACAGCGCAGCCGTGGGGGCCCATCTTTCCTGGCTGAGGAAACGGGGACAGGTCTCTCCGTTTGTGGAGCAGGGAGTTTTGCTCTGGCGGAAAACTCCCTGAAAAGATGTTATATCCCCAGCACCCTGATCCAAAAGGGAAGGGTGATAGCCGACAAGACGGTCGTCACGGCAATCACTTCTCCCGCATACTGGTCGTCCATTCCCATTCCCTGGGCCACCACGAGAGAGTTCACCGCTACGGGCATGGCGCAGACGAAGACCGCCACCTGGACCAAAATGGGATCCACAGGCCACGCGAGAAAGAACGCCCACACCACCGCAGGCTGAACAACAAGCTTGATCAGCGCATCCCTCCAAGTTTTCCGGAGCATGGAGGGGACTGCCCTGAAAGACAGACCAGCACCCACGGCGAGGAGAGCCATTCCGGTCCCGATGTCGCCCAGGACTTTCAGGGTGACATCCACCGGTCGGGGGAATTCGTTCACTCCGGCCAGAGAGAAGCCTATTCCGACGAAGCATGCGATCACCATGGGGTTGGTGGCGAGCTTCTTCGCCGAGTTGAGAAGGGACCTCGGCGAGATACCTCCTGAGAGGACGATCTGGGAGGCCGCGATGGAAATCATGTGGTAACCCACAAGGCTCATGGCGAAATACAGGGAGAGGCTCTCGAGTCCCCTGGAGCCAAGGGCGATCGAAACAGCGGGAATGCCCATGAAGACCTGGTTTGAACGCATTGAAACGAGCGCGGAGATGGCGAGCCGGTTTCTTTCCTCACCGGCCATCCTGCCTGCTGCCCAGGCAATCAGTGGCATGATAAGATAGCCTGCGTGAACTGCGGGAATAAGGTTCAGGTTTCCTGCAGCCGTGAGGTCAGCCCTGGCGGTGAGCCGTACGAGAAGAGCGGGGATTGAGAGCCAGTAGAGGATCTTGTTGTTTTCCCTGAACGTGCTCCTCGAAATGATGCCGAACTCGGTGAAAGCCCACCCGATAAGGATGACTGCGGCAATGGGGGAGATGATGGAAATTTCATTCATGAAAAAAGCTCCTTTTGCCCTTCATCGGGCCTTTTCTTTTTAAGCGGCAGCTCATGCCGGTCAATTATAATACAGTCTCGGATTCCGGACACAGAAAAGGCGTACACAAAGGAGGATCGCATATGCAAATCTCACCTGTCATTTTTCGAGAATACGATATCCGGGGCGTCGCTGATTCGGACCTTTCAAACCCGGTTGTGGAAGCGGTAGGAAAGGCCTTCGGCACCTGGCTCCGCCGCCGCGGTGTGGGCAAGATCTCCGTAGGGGGGGACGTTCGGCTCTCCACGGCAAGAATTGAACGGGCTGCGGTGCGCGGCCTGACCTGGGCCGGAATCGACGTCGTCAGGCTTGGAACGGTTACCACACCCATGCTGTACTGGAGCATACCCGGTCTCTCTCTCGGCGGAGGAGTCATGATCACCGGGAGCCACAACCCGAAGGACATGAACGGACTCAAGCTTGCCTGCGGAACTTCGACCCTTTACGGCGACGAAATTCGGGAGATCCTGCGGATGATCCTCGATGACGATCTTCAGAAAGGTCCTGCGGAGGGCAGGGTGGAAACAGCCGACATTTCCGGCAGGTACCTGGAGATGCTGCAGTCGAAGATCTCCCTGGGTCCCCGGAAACTCAAGGTTGTGGCCGACTGCGGGAACGGTACCGCCGGCCTTCATGTCTGGCCTTTTCTCGAGTCCATCGGGTGCGCTGTTGTTTCCCTGTTTGACAAGCCCGACGGGACATTTCCCAACCACCACCCCGATCCGCAGAAACGGGAAAACCTCCTTTCCCTCATGGAGGCCGTCGTCAGGGAAAAGGCCGACCTCGGCATCGCCTTCGACGGCGACGCCGACAGGCTGGGAGTGGTGGATGAACGGGGAGAGATGATCTGGGGAGATATCCTCATGGCTCTTTTCTGGGAAGAGATCCTTCCGAAGCACCCGGGAGCGGAAGCCATCGTGGAGGTCAAATGCTCCCAGTCCCTTGTGGACGAAATTCGCAGGCTCGGCGGGAAGCCGCTGTTCTGGAAATCGGGGCACTCCCTGATCAAGGCGAAGATGAAGGAGATCGGCGCCGTCTTCGCCGGTGAGCTGTCCGGCCATTTCTTCTTCGCGGACGAATATTACGGTTTCGACGACTCTTTCTACGCGGCGGGAAGGCTCCTCCGGATCCTCTCCCACGGGGAGGAGAGCCTTTCGGCCATGATCTCCCATGTCCCCGTCTACCTGAGCACCGCGGAAATCAGGATCGACTGCCCCGACGAAGAAAAATTCGCGGTGGTGAACGCGATCCGCGACAAGGCGCTGAAGGATCATGAGGCCATCACAGTGGACGGAGTGCGGATACTGTACCCGGATGGGTGGGGCCTGATCAGGGCCTCGAACACCCAGCCCGTGATCGTTACCCGGTGTGAAGGCAAAACCGAAAAAGCCCTTGAAGAAATCGGGGCCGACGTGAAAAGAAGGCTCTTCGCCGAAGGACTGCCCGATTTCGAGTGGACCTTCTGAAAAAGCAGGGAAAGGGAGATCTTCAGATCTCCCGTATCCCCTCAAGGGCGATTCCGTTCTGGAGGGTGCGGTACACCCTCTGGACATGGGCGGTCATGAGCCTGGTGACTCTGTCCAGGTCCCTTACAACGATGGCGTCGTACACGTCCTCGTGCTCTCTCAGGAATATTTCCTTATCGTCGAGGAGCGCGTAGATTCGTTCGTGGGTGGCCAGGATGAGGTTGAAGGTCATCTTCACGATATTGACGAAGATGAAGTTGTGGGTGGACTCGGCAAGAACGAGGTGAAAATCGTAGTCGCACTGGGCGCGGTGTTCCAGGGATTCAACGTCTTTTCCCGTTTTTGTGAGGATCCGCCTGATCCTCGTCAGGTCCGAAGGGGAAGCGTGCTTTGCCGCCTCCACCGCAATGGCGGGTTCAAGAACGAGCCTGGCTTCCACCAGCTCCAGGATGGCTTCGTCCTGAAGAGGCACCTTTCCGGTGCCCCCTTCCTCTCCCCTGGACCTGCGCACAAAACGTCCCTTCCCGGGGATGCTTTCGATAAAGCCCATCATTTCCAGGATCCGGAACCCCTCCCTGAGTGAACTCCGGCTGACGTTCAGCTCCTCGATGAGCTGCCGTTCCGGAGGAAGGGCGGATCCCTGCGGCAGGGTCCCTTCGGCAATCATTTTTTTCACCGTTTCAACGACCTGATCATAAATCTTTGTTTTCCCTTTCCCGTTCTCCATAGGCTTCTCCTCACAGTGAAATAGGCACTTGGGAATATGATAAGATACAGCATAGTCTACTTTATTCACCAAGGCAACATCCTTTTTCCCAACCGAGAGGAGGAGTCTTCATGGCGTTTACCGTCCATGTGAAAAACGGGCCCGTTTTTTCGAGCGACGTTCCCGTTACGGGAAAAGCTGTTCTCTCCGAAAGCCGCCCCGAAGGTGGAGACACCGTCGTGGCCTGGAGAGTGAATAATTATCTCAGGTCCCTCGACTGGGTCATCGAAGACACGGCGGAGGTCGAATTCATCGATACCTCGTCTTTTGAAGGAATGGAAGTCTATCGCCGCTCCCTCAGCTTCCTCCTTGTGCTTGCCTGCAGGAAATCCCTGGGCCGCAACATTGTCCTCAGACATTCCATCAGTGAAGGGTATTACTGGGAAAACCCGGAAGGCGACCTTACAGGCGATGATCTCCAGTCCATAAAAACCATGATGGCGGACCTGGTGTCAAAAGACCTTCCCTTCGTCAGGAAAGTTGTCTCCCTCGACAAGGCCCGGAAAATTTTCGAGCGACAGGGGAGCTGCGAAGTGGCGAGGCTCTTCAAATGGGCAGGGGCGGATCCGGTGGAACTGTACCGCTGCGCCGACATATACGGCTATTACTACGCGCCTCTCGCCCCGTCCACGGGATACCTGAAGCTTTTCGACCTCAAGCCTCTCGGCCCCGGGATGGTGCTCCAGTTCCCGACGATCAACTATCCTTCCGCCCTTCCTCCTTTCCGGGCGTCGAAGAACCTTTCCTCCGTGTTTCTGGACTACGCGCGGTGGCTTGAGGTGCTCGACCTGCGGACCATGGACAGCCTCCACAAAAAAGTCGCAGAGGGCAAGGCTCTCGAGGTCATTCTCATCTCCGAGGCTTTCCATGCCCTCAACCTCGGAAAGATTGCGGAAGAAATTTCAGCCAGGCCGAAGGTCAAGGTCGTCGCCATAGCAGGTCCCTCGGGTTCGGGGAAAACCACCCTGTCGGAACGGCTGAAGATCCATCTCCAGGTCTGCGGGAAAAAACCGGTGACCCTGGCGATGGACAACTATTTCGTCGATCGCGAGAACACCCCGAGGGACGAGGAGGGCAACTTCGATTTCGAGGTAATCGAAGCTCTAGAACTCAGCCTGCTCGAGGACCACCTGAAACGCCTCCTCGCAGGAGAGGAAGTTGTTCTGCCCCAGTTCGACTTCATCGAAGGCAAGAAGTTCCCCGGAAAGAAGGTCCGCCTCCAGCCCCGGGACATTCTTATCATGGAAGGCATTCACGGCCTCAACGACAGGATAACCGACGTCATCCCGAAAGAGGAACGCTACGGAATTTTCGTATCTCCCCTGACCGGGGTCTACCTGGACGACCACAACCGGACGAGCACCACCGACAACCGGCTTCTGAGAAGGCTGCTCAGGGACTCCAGGACCCGTGGGCATTCCGCGGAATCAACGCTCACCATTTGGCCGAAGGTCATCAAGGGAGCAATGAAATACGTCTTTCCCTACCAGAAAAGGGCCGATACCATGTTCAACTCATCCCTCCCTTACGAACTCTCGGCTCTCCGCGCCTACGTGGATCCCATTCTGCACACCGTTCCGGAAGGGTCTCCCGTCTACGGAGACGCCCAGCGCCTTCTTTCCATGCTCCGGTTTATCCCCATGATTCCGTCCGAAAATATTCCCAACAATTCCATACTCAGGGAGTTCATCGGCGGAACCTGCTTCGACGCATAGCGAGGAGCGGTAATGGCGAAGGCGACCATGGAAGACGTCGCCCGCCTGGCCGGTGTGAACAAGGCTACGGTCAGCAGGGCATTGCGGGGGGACTCCCGCATATCCCAGACTACGAGGGAAAAGGTCTGGAAAACTGCGAAAGAACTCGGCTACAGGCTTGATCT
>JAGPEN010000021.1 GCA_018057035.1 Aminivibrio sp.
GCGACGCCGAGAGAAAGAAGGTCCCCCGCGGCCTGGTGCGTCCTGGGCGTGGTGCAGGAGAACGCGAAGCTGCCGCAGTCGGTGACAATGGCGGTGTACAGGGCCTCCGCAGCTTCCAGGGGAATGGGGATACCCCAGCTCCGGAGGAGCATCCAGCACATTTCCCCTACGGACGACGATGCGGGGTCCACCCATACAAGAGTCCCGAAACCTTCGTTGTCGTGATGATGATCGATGTTCACAAGAGAAACGCCGTCGGGCAGACTGGAAAGGCCGGCCACCGAACGGGCTGCCGTTGATGTGTCCAGGGCCACGACCACGGTGTCCCGGTCGGGGGACAGGGAGCCGAGCGGGACACCGGGAAGGAAACTGCCAGTCCCTGCAAGAAACATGTAGCTCTCCGGCACCGGATCCGGACCTCCCCAGACGACATCCTTGCCAAGCGAGCGGCCGGAGGACCACAGGGCGCTCCCGCATCCGAGGGTGTCGCCGTCGGGCTTTGTGTGGGAAAGCAGAATCCAGCGGGAGGCACCGGCAAGAAGGCGAATGATCCTTGAAGCCTCTTCACACAGAGAAAGGGAAGCAATTCCTTCCATGGTCATTCCCCGCTTTCCGGGTATTCCTCTTCGTCGTCGTCCGTTTCATCCGGATCATCCCGATCGTCGGCTTTCAGCGAGTCCAGCAGGCGGTCCATCACCCTGCCGTACTCCTCGCTGATGTCCTCATGAAAGGAAAGGGCCGGGATCTGCCTCAGGCTGAGCTGCCTGCCCAGCATGGTCCGCAGAGCCCCCGCTGCGGAGTCCAGGGATTTCTTTACATCCCCCCGGATGGAGGGGTCCACCGTGGTGAAATAGACCCTGGCAGTTTCCAGGTCACGGGAACAGTCCACTTCAGTAATAACGGCAAGCTTTGCCGTTTCATTCTTCACCCGCAGTTCCAAAAGAAGGGAAATTTCCCTCTGCATCTGCTTGTTGATTCTTTGCATCCGAAAGCTCGTCATAGCCGGTTACCTCGCGCCAGTGATGAATTATGGAAAACTCCCCGGATTCCTCCTCGCCGCACAGAAAAGAGAAGACCGCTTCCAGCCTTTCTTCCGCCATGGCGGCACCCGATGCAACGGCGGAAACTCCGAGAAAGACGTCGGACCTGTTGCCGTCGGGCCCCAGGTCCATGGCAGAAACGTTCCACCGGCCCCGAATCCGGTCAATGAGGGACTTCGTCACCCTCCGCCTGTCCTTCACGCTTCTGCTTCCAAGGACCACGAGAGAGACAAAGAGCACCCCCGAGAACAAAGCCGTTTTTCCGCGGTTACGAGAGATGGCGCTTCTCCTCCACGATTTCGTAGGCTTCGAGGATGTCTCCTTCCTCGAAATCCTGGTAGTTGGACAGGCTGATCCCGCATTCGTAGCCGGCCGCCACTTCTTTGGCGTCATCCTTGAACCGCCTGAGGTTTGACAGGGAACCGTCCCAGAGGACGATGCCGCCCCGAATGAGCCGGACCTTTGCATTCCGTCGGATAATGCCTTCCAGCACGTAGCTTCCCGCGATCTTTCCTGCCTTGGGAACCTTGATGACCTGCCGGATTTCCGCCTGGCCGATGGTGTTCTCCTTGATGGTGGGCTTGAGCATGCCCTCGAGTGCCGCCTTCACGTCGTCGATGGCGTCGTAGATGATATTGTAAAGCCGTATCTGGACACCCTCAGCTTCCGCAACTTTTTTCGCGTTGGCGTCAGGACGGACGTTGAAGCCGATGATGACCGCGTTGGAAGCCGAGGCGAGCATCACGTCGGATTCGGCGATGCGGCCGACGCCCCGGTGCACAATATTGATGCCCACCTCGTTGGTGGCCATTTTCTCAAGGGATGCCGCGAGGGCTTCGCTGGACCCCTGGACGTCGCACTTCAGCAGGAGGTTGAGCTGGGGGATATCCCCTTCCTTGAGCTGGGAATAAAGATCTTCGAGGCTGAGTTTTCTGGGGCCTCCCTGCTGGGCGTTTCGAAGGTCCTGCTCCCTGGAGTTCAGGGCATCACGGGCTATTCTCTCGTTCTCCACCGAAGTGAAAACCTCACCGGGCTGAGGAACGGTGGTCAGGCCGAGAATCTCCACGGGTGTGCTCGGTCCTGCGCAGTCGATCATTTTTCCTTCCGAGTCTATCATGGCCCGGATTTTGCCGCAGGCAGAGTCAAAAAGAAGGATATCGCCCTTGCAGAGGGTCCCTTCCTGCACCAGGACGGTCGCCACGGGGCCCTTGCCCTTGTCGAGCTTCGCCTCGACGACCACGCCCCGGGGTTTCACAGTGGGGTCCGCCTTCAGCTCTTCCATCTCCGCAACGAGGAGTATCATCTCGAGAAGCTGGGGCATGCCCTGGCCGCTCTTTGCCGAAACTTCCACCATGATGGTGTTTCCGCCCCACTCCTCGGGTGCGAGACCGATGTCCGAGAGTTGCTGGCGGACTCGGTCCGGCTTGGCGGCAGGCTTGTCGATCTTGTTGATGGCGACGATGATGGGGACCCCAGCCGCCTTCGCGTGGTTAATGGCCTCCCTGGTCTGGGGCATCACGCCGTCGTCCGCCGCCACCACGAGAATGGCGATGTCCGTCGCCTGGGCTCCCCTGGCCCTCATTGACGTGAACGCCTCGTGTCCCGGGGTGTCGAGGAAGACGATTTCCTTCCCCTCGTGCAGAACGGTGGAAGCTCCTATGTGCTGGGTGATTCCGCCGGCTTCCCGGGCGGTGATGTTCGTCTTCCGGATGAAGTCGAGCAGGGTTGTTTTTCCGTGGTCAACGTGCCCCATGACGGTGACGATGGGAGGGCGGGGCTCCATATGATCACCATGGAACAGGGCTCTCTTGATGACGGTGCATGTTCCGTCGGCGCCTTCCTGATCGGCCTCGTCCCCACATGCCATGGTGAGCACCACGTTGTAGGCGTCCTGCAGAACCTTCAGGCTTTTTTCGTCCACAGGACTGTCCGCCGGGATCATCAACCCTGCGGAGATAAGGCACTTCACCGCTTCCGCAGGAGAGATGCCGATGAGCTGGGCAACAGCCTTAACTGTGGATCCTCTTGAAACTTCGAAAGAATCTGTTTTTATCACGCTGCGCTCCTCTTCCTTTTTCCCAGGCCCTTGGGTACCGGAAACCCCTCCGAGGGATTCCTCCACAAGCTGGGCGATATCGTTGTCAATGGAACTCATGTGGCTCTTAACGTCAACCCCGAGATCGATCAATATATCGAGCAGCTCCTTATTGCTTTTCCCGAGCAGTTTGGCCAGTTCATACACCCGGATTTTACTCATTACTGTCTCCCCCTTCCGCAAGCAGTTGCGAAATAGAACGTGCAAAGCCGCTGCGTAACGGTAAAGCAACAACCTTCACATTTCCTGAACCGATAGCCGCAGAGAGTTCGCTTCCGGAAATATCCGGCAGAACAGTGATCGTGCTTTTTTCTGCAAACCTCCCATTCTGGAGGGACCGGTAGAAAGACGATTCCCCTTCTCCTGCGAAAAGCACCATAAGCGATTCTCCCCGGGCCAAGGAAGATTTTACTATATCCTGACCAATTTGCAGGATGTTCGCTCTTCGCGCCATGCCGAAAACCGAGAGCAGGGCTTCCTTGCGGTTTTTCACTGCCCTTTTTCTCCGCTTTCAGCTTCGGCAGCCATTTTCAGGAGAGTGTCGTATAACCCGGCGTCCACTTTCACCCTGAGGGCTTTTGAAAGGGCATCCCTTTTCCGGGCGCTGAGAATGCATTCTTCCTTGAGGCACACGTAGGCGCCCCTTCCGGGAAGCCTGCCGGAAGGGTCCACGGAAACCTCTCCCGCAGCGTTGCGGGCAATTCTCAGCATCTCCCTCTTGGGGGATTCCTCCCTGCATCCGACGCAGGTCCTGGGCCGCCGCCGCATCATGGCCGTCCCTCTATTCGACACCGCTGTCGTCTATGATGTCCTGGAAAATGTCATGGAGCGTCGGCATTCTCTCCGGTTCCAGGGCATTGATGTCAATCTTCCATCCCGTGAGCCTCGCGGCCAGGCGCACATTCTGCCCGGCCTTGCCGATGGCGAGGGACAGCTGGTCAGGACGTGAAAAGACTGTAACTGCCTTCTCCTGCTCCAGAATTGGTTCGATCTTGACGATCTTCGCGGGGGAGAGAGAGTTCCTGATATACTGGAGGGGATCGCTGCTCCAGATGATCACGTCCACCTTTTCGCCGCACAGTTCCTTGCTGATGGACTTGATCCTGGCCCCGTTGTTCCCCACGCAGGCTCCCACGGGATCCACGTTCATGTCGAGGGTCTGGACCGCCACCTTGGCTCTCGCCCCTGCCTCGCGGACGATGTTCTTGATCTCGATGACCCCTTCCTGTATCTCGGGAACCTCGAGTTCAAGAAGCTTTCTCAGCAGGCCGGGATGGGTGCGGGAAACGACGATCCTGGGTCCCCGCGTTGTCTGGCGCACGTCAAGGAGGTAAAACTTGAGCCTTTCGCCGGGAATGTACTTTTCATTCACGATGCGCTCTTCCCTGGGGAGAATTGCTTCAGTTCGGTCGTTGAGGCGGATGAGCACCTGGTCGTTCTCCGATTTGAAGACCACGCCGGTAACAAGGTCCCCGACCCGGTCCGAGAACTCCTCGAAAATGATCTGCCGCTCGGCGTCCTTCAGCCTCTGGATGATGACCTGCCGGGCCGTCTGGGCCGCAATTCTGCCGAAATTTTCGGGATTTTTCTCTATGCGGATGAAATCGCCCTCGGTCACGTCCACGAACCCCTGGGCCTGGGCGTCGGCAAGGGAGATTTCCGTATCCGGCGACACGACATCCGCCACGATGTGCTTCACTTCACAGATGGAGATATCGCCGTTCTCCGTATCGATATGGACCTCCACCTCCTGGTTCCCGCCCTGGTATTTTCTATATGCCGAGATAAGGGCCGCCTCCAGGCTGGAAGCGATAACCTCCTGGGACAGTCCCCTCTCTTTCGTGATCTGGGCCAAAGCGCGGACAAAATCACGCCCAAGCTGCATTTATGAACTCCTCCTTTTATCCTGCTTATCCTGTTCCTCATACACAAGGGTGCCCTTGGTTATCGTTTCAAAGGGGATATGGACCGTTTCATCCTCATCCGATCCTCTGCCTGTCTCCACCTGCAGAAGGACCGTCCCGTCCTCCCCCGCTCCCAGGAGGAGACCCGTGAACCGTTTCTGTCCGCCGATTTCCTGCCTGGTCCTGACCTTGATTTTCTTTCCGGAGAATTTCCGGTAGTCCTCAAGAGAAAAGAGAGGGCGTTCGATCCCCGGGGAACTCACCTCCAGGTAAAACTGGCCGCGGACATACTCCTCGTTTTCATCCAGGAAACGGTTCAATGCCCTGGAGACGGTTTCGCAGTCCTTGACCAGGATTCCTCCGAGAGAATCTATATATATCCTCAGAATAGTCCGACGTTCCTCGTTTCCGAGGGTAATGCCCACGCATTCGTAACCGAGCCCCTCGACTATTTTCCGAAGGGCGCTGAAATTCTCTTTTCCCCTGTCGTCATCCATGCCCATCTCTCCCTGCAGGCCTATTAAAAAACAAAGAGTGGGGAAACCCACTCTTTGAAAAGACTCTCCGAAGAAACACCACATTGAAGTATAGCACATTATTGGGAATAAATACAACGTCCTTTCCGTTACAGGCAAAAGTCGGAGATGAACTCCGGCCACCATTCGTCCAGGTTCGCCTCGAAATCCATGGGATCGTCAGCAGACAGAAAATCCTCTGCTATCGATTCTTCCACGAGGCCCGGAAGATCGAGGACTCCCATCCACGCGTGCTCGTCCTCGAATATGTTCCGTTCAAAAACCTTCGCTCCCTGCATGGAAGGATCCCCTCCTTTCCGGCCGCAGAATTACTCCACCCAGTAGTTCGGGGCTTCCT
>JAGPEN010000022.1 GCA_018057035.1 Aminivibrio sp.
ATGCGGCCCTGGAGGCCGGGCTGCTCCGGAAAATCAATGACCTGGGCATCGGAGCGGCAGGATACGGCGGCACCGTCACCGCTCTCGGGGTAAATATCGAGTGGGCTCCGACCCATATAGCCTGCATGCCCGTGGCTGTAAATCTCTGCTGCCACGCCAACCGGCACTGCAGTGCTCAAATCTAGGAGGGGATAGGGTGGAAGAATGCCGGAGGCTCTGTGCGCCTTTTCTTGAAAATGAAGCCTCGAATCTCAGGGCAGGGGACGAAATCTTACTTTCGGGGGTAATTTACACTGCCCGGGATGCGGCTCACAAGCGGCTGTCCGATGCGCTTTCCCGGGGTGAAAAACTGAAAGTCGACCTTTCCGGCGCGGTCATTTTCTACGCGGGGCCGTCCCCGGCCCGGCCCGGAAGGCCCATGGGCTCCATAGGTCCCACAACAAGCTACCGCATGGACCCCTACACGCCGATGCTTCTGGAGCTTGGAGTCAAGGGGATGATAGGCAAGGGCGAACGGTCGGAGGAAGTCCTGAGGAGCATGAAAAAAAACGGGGCCGTCTACCTTGGAGCGACCGGAGGAATCGCGGCCCTGCTAGCGCGAACAATAGTCTCCTCCAGGGTTCTCGATTACGAAGACCTTGGGCCTGAAGCGCTGAGGGAGCTGGAGGTCCGGGACATGCCGCTGGTCGTTCTCATAGACAGCCTGGGCAACAGCATGTACCGGGAAGGTCCGGCAAAATACGGAAAAAGCGGGAAATAGGAAAGCCTATTTCCCGTCGTTTTTTCCCGCCCCTCCGGAAATTTCGGAGAGGGCTTTTTTTGTCCGCTCCTCAGCGTTGATGAGATGGCGTGTCACCATGGCCTCAACTTTGTCTGGATTGTGTTCTCTGAGGGCGGCGATGATTTCGTTGTGTTCCCTGGTCACCTGTTCGATGACTTCTTCCCGGAAAGGCCCGTTTTCTGCGAAGTACCTGATCCTTCTGGCATGGACGCTGAGATTGGCCAGTGATTCCAGGATCAGGGGATTCTCGGTATGGCTCGAAAGAAGGCCGTGAAGCGCAACGTCTGAATCCTGGTATACGGAGAAATCATCGGGATGGCCGAGGACCTTTTTCAGCTTGGTCTCCACCGCATCGATTTCCTCTTCAGTACAGCCGGTGGCTGCGTCGCGGGCGACTTTTGCCTCGAGAATGCGCCGGAATTCCCATACGTACCTTGACCGTTTTTCGCTGACCTGGGTGACCACGGCCCCTTTATTTCTTTCAATGTCCACGAGACCGATTCCCTCAAGCCTGAGGAGCGCTTCCCGAACGGGAGTGGTGCTCACGCCGAACTCTCCCGCAAGCTTGTCAATCTGGAGAACGATGCCAGGATGGTACGTATTGTTGATGATAAGCTCCTTGATTGTTTCGAAAACCTGATCACCTAAAGAATGAAAAATTCGACTTGCCAAAGAATCCAACTCCTCTCCCGGAATGCCACAACTCCATATTTTACCATTTCGGGCGCAATTTTCCATAACCTCGTCCATTTCCTTTCATTCCGAATGAAACAAGGCAACTTATTTCCAACAATTTATCTGACACAAAGCAGCATGCATGATAGATTTTTCAGGGTTGCCCCTGGCTCATTCTCTTTTCTTCGAGATCCCCTCTTGTGAGAATTTCCTATGCCGTTTCCATGGAGAACCTGGGAAAGAGCATGGACAGAATCAAAAAAGCCCTCGCTTCACTGTAGGCAATTCCGGAAGCAGGAGTTTCAGAGAACGGCGGCGGGGAGGAGAGCCTTCTTTCCCGCGGATCTTTTTTTTGGTACAGTGGGCAGGGAAAAGAAAAGGGGATGAATACAATCGAAAAGTTCTTTGCCGGGTTTCGTGCAGCGGATCCGGAAAAGCTCTGCCGCGCCCGATTCATCGACAGGCCCAACCGCTTTCTGGTTCGCTGTGAAGTTGAAGGGCATCCGGTCAGGGCCTTTCTTCCCAACCCGGGGAGGCTGTGGGAAATCCTTCTTCCGGGGACGGAACTTCTCCTTGCCGAAGATGGCCGGAGCGAGACCCGTAAGACAGCCTTCACGGCTGTTGCTGCCTTGAGGGGGGAATCCGCCGTCCTGCTCCACACCCACATTTCAAATGATGCTGCCGACTGGCTCATCAGGACCGGCAGGGTGCCCGGGCTTGAAGGGTGGACGGTGAAAAAAAGAGAGGTCTCTTTCGGTCGTTCACGGTTCGATTTTCTGCTTGAAAAAGAAGGGCGGCTTCTCCTCCTGGAAGTGAAATCCTGCACCCTGTTCGGAAAGAAATTAGCCCTGTTTCCCGATGCGCCGTCAGACCGCGGGCGGAAGCACGTGGAGGAACTCCGGAAACTTGCAGGAGAAGGATACGGTGCGGCAGTCCTTTTCCTGGTTCAGTCCTCCGGGCCGTCTTTTTTCCTTCCGGATTTTCACACTGATCCGAAGTTTGCCGAAAGCCTGTTCAGGGCAAAGGACAGGCTTCAGCTTTTTCCCCTCGCGGTGGAATGGAACTCCGCTCTCGAACTCACCGGGGAGCCGAAGCTCCTGTCTCTGCCCTGGGAGGTCTACAAACGGCACGGCGGTGACGAAGGCTACTGTCTCGTCGTTGTTGACGCCGGGAAAAAGGGGTTCTGGGCGGCCGCCTTCCGGACGGAAAATCTCTCGTCCTTCGCTGGAAAAGCCCTCCGGAAGGGAGGAAATGATTTTCCCTTTCCCCCGGAGGAAAATGGGGGAGTGCGGGTTATCCCCATACGGTCATCCCTTTCAGGTGTGAAGGATTTGCATGACGACCTTTCCCCCTTTGCTGCAGGTGAGATCGTGAAGGATGGGACCCGGTATTTTGCTTTTGAGGAGCCCCCCATGAAGAATGCCGGTTTCGTTGAAATGCTCCTGCTTCGCAGAACAGATCTTCTGTTGAAGGGTCTTTCCTAGAGGGGAAAGACCACCAGGGGGCACCGGGTGTTCCAGAGAAGGCTTTCCGCGACGGAACCGAGAACAAGACGCCCCAGTTCCCCCGCCGCGGGTAGTCCGATGGCGAGAGCGGAAGGGGCAAGCTCCTCTATGCGGCCGGGAAGATCTGTTACCGGATCTCCGGCAAGAAGGTGTGCTGTGACTTCAAGCCCCCACGAGGCAATTTCATCACGGACTTCCTCCAGGGCCTCTTCCGCTGCGTTCAGCATTGCGGGAGCTTCTTCAGCCGACAGGGGAGAAACCCCGTGGACGAGAATGATCTCAGGGGACGCGCCCGTGGCTGCAAGCATGGTCCTGAGGTTGTCAAGCATCAGGCTGGTCCTGTTGGGCTCCAGATCCAGAGCTACTGCAAGTTTCCCAAAAACCTCGGCGTTCGGGAACAGCCCTTCCGATTCCCGGATAACAAGCTGGGGGACGGGGATGGATCGTATCAAGGGGAGCCCGTCCACACCTTTGGGCAGCGCAAGAAGGGCAAAAGTGCACCCCTCGGAACGGACCGTCTCCGGAAGAGTCTCCAGGATGTCGCCCGACAGGACGAGGGTTTTATAATAGGATTCGGGGGGAAGCACCCGGGAGGCCATTTCTTCGAGGTAGCCTTCGGCCTCCCGGACCACATGGGGAGCCTCCATCCCTGCTGCGGGATCGACCACGTGAAGCACGAGGAAATCCGTCTGCTGCCCCTTGAGCTTTTCCGACGCCCAGGCAAGCGCCCGCTCGGAGAAAGGGGAAACATCTGCGAGAAAAAGAATCCGTGTGAGCATGATCATCCCTCCCATGGTATTCTGGTCTTCCGGATAAGTATATCGTAAAGGAGTCTTTTCAGTGCGTAGAAAATTCGAAAGATGCGGTATTGGTCATGAATAAGGACATTTCGTGGAAGATCGCCGGAGGGATCCGGAAAGTGATCAGGGGGCTGCCCTATTCCTGGTCGATCTCTCTCGGCTCATGCCTCGGCGCCCTCCTCTGGGCGGCGAGCAAAAAAAAGGTGGATGAAGCGGAAAGGCGCTGCGTGAGGGCGCTTCAGGTCGGGGTGACCGAGGCCAGGAGAATCGTTCGCGGTTCCTATATGAACCTTGGACGGTCTGTGGCGGAATTCCTGTCCATGGACAAGGTTCGGGGCGACCTTCGGGACCTGGTGGAGTTCCACGGCGAAGAACATCTCCGTGAAGCCCTTGCCAGGGGGAAAGGGGTCCTCTTTCTCTCGGCTCATCTGGGAAACTGGGAGATCGGTGCGGCAGCCGTCGCCGGAAGGGGATACCCCATGAACGCCATCGGGACGGACCAGCGGGATGAACGGATCACCAACCTCATCATCCAGAAGAGAGCCGAATGCGGTGTTACTTCCGTCGGCAAAGGCTTCGACCTCAAGGCCGCCATACGATGCCTCCAGAGAGGAGAGGCCCTGGCCATCCTCATGGACCAGGACGTCAGGGACAAAGGCGTAGTGGTTCCTTTCCTGGGGCTTCCCGCGAGCACTCCCTACGGCCCCGCAAAAATCGCACGGAAACTCGGAAGTACCATATTGCCTGCTTTCATGGTCCGCAGGGGCACTTCCCTGGCGCATGACTTTTACATTCTTCCCTCCCCCTGGGAGAAAGGGTATCCCGAAGAGGACGAAAGCATGGAAACGGCCATGAGCCGATGCAACGACATCATCAGCCGGTTCATCAGGGAATATCCGGACCAGTGGATGTGGCTCTATCCACGCTGGGCCTCGACGGAGAGCCGGATCCGATGATCCTCGGCATTGACCCTGGAAGGGACAAGTGCGGATGGGTTTTTGCCACCCCGGAAGGAGAACTCATCGCCTCGGGGATTTTTCCCACGGAGAGAGCGGAGGCCTTTTTTCGGGCGATTGCGTCCGGAGACGGGCGGGAAATTGCCTCTTTTTCCCTGGAAAAAGCCGGTTCTTTTCCGGAATGGTTTTCCCTCACTGAATGCCTTGTAGGAAACGGCACAGGAAAAGAATTGCTTCTTTCGCTTGCAAAAAACGTGTCCCTTGGAGTAAAGTTAATACCTGAAAAGGGAACGACCCTGCTGGCGAGGAAACTATACTGGAAGCACCATCCTCCCCGGGGAATCCGAAAACTGCTTCCGGAAGGAATGCGTGTTCCCCCCAGGGACGTGGATGATTTCGCCGCCCTGGCGATCGTTCTGCAATATATCGAATCGCAAGGCGCTCGATGAACAGGAAGGGTGAATGAGAATGGGAACGGAGAAGCTGGCGGTACTTGTAAACACATTCGGGTCTTCTCTGATGACTGTCAGCAAAGAGATGGGAGTCGAAGTCTCTCTCGTGAAGTCGGAGATTGCCCAGGGAGTCAACGTGACAGGAAGCTGTGTCGCGGCCCTTGTAGGCATCGTCGGCGGCGGAGTGCAGGGAACGGCGGTCATAATGCTCGACAGGGAAGGCTTTAACGCGACCGTTTCGGCCATGTCTGGGGGAATGATCACCCCGGACACGGAAGACGCGGTCTCCATGAGCGTCATCGGGGAACTGGCGAACATGGTCAGCGGGAGGGCCCTCGTGCAGGCGGCGCTGGAAGGGACGGAGGTTACCCCTCCCCAGTTGATATCCGGTGCTGGAATCAAGACTATCCCCAGCCAGTCCCCGGGAGTCAGGAGCTTCACCCTGCCCTTCAGGGTTCCCGGCGGGGGGACTCTCTTTCTTGTTCTCTCCTTCCATGTGTGAACCTTTCACCGAATCAAAGCGGCGCCCGGGAAACCGGGCGCCGCTTTTTTAAGTCAGCCGCTCCGGAAATGAGGAAAAAGCGAGGACTCGGCATCCGGAAAAAAGCCCCGGGCATTTCAGCCCGGGGCAAAAACATTTCCTGTTGGACAATTTCGTGGAA
>JAGPEN010000023.1 GCA_018057035.1 Aminivibrio sp.
CCGCGAGGTCACTCCGGAGGGCTTTCTCCGGAGGAACGCGGTTCCAGCCGGACGTTTTTCTGAAGACCTCTATGAAATTCAGAATTTCCGTCGTTTCCATGGCCTTTCCTCCTGTCCGCCATACAATCCGGCGATATTTCCCTTTATACCCTTCCAGTCCGGAACATGCAACGGGGAAAAGGAAAAGTATCCCATTATTGACGGTATTTGACGGATTGGAGTACTCTACATGCAGAATGCCCGCCGCTCTGCGCGGGATTGAGCGGGGACGCCGGGAAGGAGGCTTGGTAATGAAAGCGTACCTTTACGTGCTGGATTCTCTTGCCGATTGGGAAATCGGCTATATTACGGCGGAACTGCACAGCGGCAGGTTTTTGCGGAAAGAGGCGGATGTGTCCCTCGTGAGAACCGGACGATCGGCCGCGGCAGCGGTCTCCATGGGCGGAATAAGCCTGGTTCCCGACGTTCCCATAGGAGATGTTCTCTTTTCCGAAGAGGATGCGCTTATCCTTCCGGGAGGGGACGGGTGGTTGACCGGCTCCCATGACGAGCTTGTTTCCCTTTTGCCCGAACTTGCCTCCAGGGGAGTCCTTCTTGGGGGAATCTGTGCCGGGACAGTCCCGCTGGCGCGGGCCGGCCTGCTGAACACCTGGAGGCACACCAGCGTCGCCGGGGAATTCCTGGTATCGGTCTGCCCGGAGTATTCCGGAGGTGACCTGTACTCTGCCGAACCCGCAGTCCGTGACGGACGGGTGATCACCGCCACCGGGACGGCCCCCCTGGAATTTGCGAGGGAGCTTTTCTCGGCGATGGCCGTTATGAAGCCGGACACCCTGGAAAACTGGTATATGCTCCACAGGACCGGGGAGGCCCGGTATTATTTTGGCCTGGAGAAGTCTTTGAAAGAATAAAAAGGCGCGTTCTTTCCCGGGTCTTTCGGGAGAGGAGAGACGCCGGTTTTCAGGAGGGCGTCATGGAGCTGGAAAGCTATATCGTCAATGCCTTTGCGGATTCGCCGGGGAGAGGAAACCGGGCGGGGGTGGTCGTCTCTCCCGAACATCCCCCGGAGGAAGCGATGCAGCTCGTCGCCGCAGACATCGGGGCATCGGAGACCGCGTTCATCGCTCCCGACGGGATGTTGTGGAACATCCGCTGGTTTTCTCCCGTAAAGGAAATGCCCCTCTGCGGGCACGCCACCCTTGCCGCCTCAAGGGTGCTCTTCGGGAAAGAACCATGGAGCGACGGCCTTGTCTTCCGCTATGCCGGGGGGACTCTTCCGGTGAGACGGCATGCCGATGATTCCATCGGAATGGATTTTCCCCTGGACGACTACCTTCGCTTCCCGCCCGACCCTGCCTTTGACGCTTTCTTCGGGCCCCTTCATCTGAAGGACTGCATCTGCGGGTCGAGGACGAAAAAAGTCATTCTCGTAACCGGTGAAGAAACCGACCTGGCGGAGATTTCCCCGAACTTCACCAGGATGGCGGAGTACAGGGGACTCTGCAGCAGCGGAATCGCCGTCACAAAAGCGTCCGCCGTGTACGACTTCGAGTCGAGGTACTTCAACCCCTGGGCGGGAGTGAACGAGGACCCGGTCACAGGGTCGGTCCATACGGTCCTCGCACGGTACTGGAGCGAGGAGCTGAAAAAGAGGAGCCTGACAGCCTTCCAGAACTCCTGGAGGTCCGGAAGGCTTCTTCTGGAAGTCGGGGACGACACCGTGGAGATCCGGGGCAAGGCTCGCATCGTCCTCCAGGGGACGTTTTTCCTGTAATTCCATTGCCCTGCGAAGAGAAACGGCTTGCGAGGAAGGGGGAACGGGCTCAGTGAAAAGAAAGCTGTCATTCGAAGCCGCTGCGGTGTCTGCATGGCTGGTCATTATTCTGTCGTCTGCCTCCTTTGCCGGTGAATATGCAACATACTACAACGGCAGGTTCGGCTTTTCGGTGTCCTATCCTTCGGTCCTGGAGATGGGCACGGCCCCGGAAAATGATGACGGCCGCAGGTTTTCCGACGGGCAGGGATTTGTTCTCACCGTCTACGGAAGCCACAATATCGACGGACTGAACGTGAAGGGGGCGGCCGAAGCTGCAAGGGAATACTTCGACAAGGTAACCTATGAAACCATTAGGAAGAGATGGTTTGTCCTCTCCGGCTACAGGGGAGATTCCATCGTCTATTGGAAACAATGGGTCGGGACTGATTTTCTTCACTGCCTCCTCATGGAATACCCCAGGGAGAAAAAGAAGGAATACGATCTCATGGTGGGGAAAATCGCCGGATCATTCTCACCGGGGGAACCTGGCGGGAATCCCGGGACGGTCCCGTAAACCTGCTTCAGAAATAGAGGGGGAGTGACGAGGCAGTTCATTTGTTTTCGTAAAATGAAAATCTAATATTAATATGAATTGGAATAGGATTTGGCTTAAATGGAATAATCTCAAAGTTTATCTTTGACAGACATCGATAATGCATGTAGACTTCGGGAGTACCTGATACTCACATTCCGGCTGCACGAGAAGGAGGCGTCATCTGTGCGAAGAAGACTGTTTCTGGGAGCGCTCACTCTGCTGTTTCTTTTCCTGGCTGCAACAATGGCTTCCGCCGCCCCGAAAGTGATCAAGATCGGCCACACGGGAACAAAGGACCACCATTACCAGATGTACTTGGAAACATGGGCCGAGAAAGTATCAGCCGCGACGGACAACCGCTACACGTTTGAAATTTTCCCTTCCGACCTTTACGGCAAGCCCAACCAGCTCATTGAGGGCGCCCAGCTTGGAACGACCGACATGGTGCTGGCCACCGGGTCTCTTCTCACGTCCTATAACCCCAAAATCGGCGTCCTCAGTCTTCCCTTCATCTTCAGGGATTCCCAGGAGGCTCACGATGTTCTCAACGGACCCGTGGGCAAGGAGTTCGAGGAAGGCCTGGCGAAGAGAAACCTCATCATCCTCGGCTGGTGGGAAAACGGCATGCGGCATCTCTTTCCCCCGAAGCCGGTGAACAGCATCGAGGATCTCAAGGGCTTGAAGCTTCGGGTCATCAACTCGGCCGAGATGATCGACACGATCAACGCCTTCGGTGCGAGTGCTGTCCCCATGGCATTCAACGACGTCTACTCGGCCTGGCAGCTTCGGACCATCGACGGATGCGAGGGCACCACGACCCACATGCTCACCCAGAAGTACTTCGAGCTGACGAAGAGTGCGGCGCTCCTGTGGTACATGCATGTTTCCAATCCCCTTGTGGTCTCGAAGAGACTGTGGGATTCCATCCCGGAAGCCGACAAGGCGATTTTCCTCGACGAGGCGAAAAAGATGAGCGCTTTTTCTTTTGAATTCCAAAGAAAAATGGATGAAAAGGAAATCAAGCAGTGCGAAGAGCTCGGCGTTGTTTTCACACGTCCGGACCGGGAGCCTTTCCTGAAGGCCGTAGCGCCGGTGTACGAAAAATACCGGCCGAAGTACGGCGATATGATCGATAAAATCCAGGCTATCACGCAGAAAAAATAGCCTGTCCGGAGCGGGGAGGTGGACGGCGGTCCGGGAACCCAGGGAGGTTCCCCGACCGCCGCCGTTTTCCTCAGCGGATTTTACGCCAAGGGTCGGGAGGTTAGTCTATGCTGAAGCTGCTGAAATTTGTCAACGATGGTATCACCAGGGTGATGAACTGGCTCATGATCGGTCTGATGTCGCTCATGGTCGTGTTCATCGTTGCCCAGGTGTTTTTCCGGTACGTGCTCATGAAGCCCCTCTCATGGTCGGAGGAACTTTCAGGCTACCTGTTTTCAGCCGTGTTCTTTTTCGGAGCTGTCCTCCTGTACAGAGAATCGAGGCACATCAACATGTCCCTGCTGGTGGAATCGATAAAGATCCGCTTCCTGAGGGAACTCGTTACGGTAATCGCCCACCTGTTTTCTTTTTTCTTCCTGGTCGTCATGGTCTGGTATTCCTACCCGATGGCCATGCAGATTCTCGAGTTCGAAGTCGTATCGCCCTCCATGGAGTGGCTCAGGATCGGCTATGTATTTCTCATTGTCCCGGCGGCCAGCTTTCTGTCCCTGGTCGTACTGCTTGAAGTTATCCTCGAATCCCTGATGAAGCTGAAGGAGTCCCGGTCATGAGTGTATACCTCATAGTGTTCTTCCTGTTTTTCCTGTTCATCGGAGTGCCCATCGCCGTGGCTCTCGGTCTGACATGCATCTTCTCTGTACTTGTCACGGGAGCTTTCGGCGTGGAAGTGCTCATCCAGAAAACTTTCAACGCGGGGAACTCTTTTGCCCTCATGGCCATTCCCTTCTTTATCCTGGCGGGGAACATCATGGCTGCAGGAGGCGTCTCAAGGAGACTTGTGAACCTTGCGGGGGCGCTTTTCGGAAGGATGAACGGCGGCCTTGCCCTCGTGGCCACCCTGGCCTCGACTTTTTTCGGTGCGGTGTCGGGATCGGCTCCTGCAACGACAGCCGCAATCGGAGGGGTTATGCTCGCCCCGATGGTAGAAAAGGGATACAACAAGAATTTTGCCGGCGCAGTAGTGGCCGCGTCCGGGACAATAGGACTCATCATTCCCCCGAGCCTCACCATGGTCCTGTACGGAGTTTCAACAGGTGTCTCCATCGGTGAATTGTTCATCGCCGGTGTTATCCCGGGGATCATCATCTGCATCGTTCTCATGGCCGTGGAGTATGTAATTTCCGTGAAGCGGGGGTACAAGGGGGACGAAGCCGCTTCGTTCAGGACGATTTCAAAGTATTTTCGAGAGGCGATCTTCGCGCTTTTCATGCCGGTCATCATCCTGGGAGGTATTTACGCGGGGATCTTCACACCGACTGAATCCGCCGCGGTCGCAGTGGTGTACGGTCTGGTCGTCGGGCTCTTCATCTACAGGGAGCTTACCTGGAAACAGGTTGCCCAGCTTACCCTGAAGTCGGCCAAGTCGACGGCTCTCGTAATGTACCTGATGGTCACCGCCGAAGTGCTGACCTACGTTCTGGTGAGCGAGCAGATTCCCCAGACGATAGCTGCCTCCATCCTCAACATCTCCACCAATGCCGTCGTGGTGCAGCTCATCATGGTGTTCATCCTGCTGGTGGTGGGAACGTTCCTGAACAATTCAGCGGCAATGGTGCTTCTCGCTCCCATCTTCTACCCGATTATCATGAGCCTGGGAGTTGACCCCCTGTTCTTCGGCATCATCATGGTGATAGCTCTCGCCATAGGGCACAACACCCCTCCCGTGGGACTGTGCCTGTTCATCGCGTGCGACATCGGAAACCTGAAGCTGGAATATCTTGTAAAGGAGATCGCTCCGCTTGTGGCAGCACTCATCGTTACCGTCGTAGTGCTGAACTTCTTCCCGGACGTCATCCTCTTCCTGCCCAGGATGATGCGCTGATTGAACTGAAAAGCCCCGGATTCACGCACGGAATCCGGGGCT
>JAGPEN010000005.1 GCA_018057035.1 Aminivibrio sp.
GACCATAGAAACAGACCATAGAAACAGACCATAGAAACAGACCATTGAGAAGCGGAGAGTTCCCGGTCACACCCGGAGACCCTCCGCTTCTTTATGTTCGTTCCCTTCCGTTTGCCTGTCGTCCCGAGCGAGCGAAGTGACGAGGGACCTGCCTTCGATTCTGATTTGCCCTTGTTTGTCATCCCGAGAGAGCGGAGCGACCGAGGGATCTCGGGTTTGCTTTTGGTTCGGTCAACTGCGAGATCCCTCGGCCGTTAACTCCGGCCTCGGGTTGATGGGACTCGCCGCAGAGCATCGCACAAAGCCGCGGTTATGCTCTTGAGTGTGTCTGTGATGCACAATGAAAAACAGCCCGGGCTCTTTCGAGTCCGGGCTGTTCTGCGGACTGGTATTGAAGGAACCGCTACTTCTTTGCTTCTTCGGCGGACTTCAGTAGTTCATCAACAACTGCGTCCCCGACATTTTTGCGGATCAGCTTTTCCGTTTCAGCTGCGGCCTTTTTCAGCTCGGCCTGAAGAGCGGGGTCGGGATCGACTATGGTCATACCGGTTCCCTTGAGAGAAGTCAGCATGGCGTCATTCTTGGCCTTCGCGAGATCGAAGAGGTAATCTGCGGCTTCCTTCATGCTTTCGTCGATTATGGCCTTGTATTCGGCGGGCATGCTCTCGTAGATGCCCTTGTTGATGTTGATGCTCAGGATGAACGCGATGTGATGGGTATTGATGAGGAATTTCTGGACCTCGTAGAATTTGCTGGACCAGATGATTTCATACGGGTTTTCCTGGGCATCCACTGTTCCCTGCTGCAGGGCGACGTAAAGTTCGGCGAAGCTCAGAGGAGTGGGGTTGGCACCGAGAGCTTTCCAGAAGGCCATGTGGTATTCATTTTCCATGGTCCTGATCTTGAGGCCCCCGAAATCAGCCACGGTGTTTATGGGTCTGCTGGTGGTGGATTCACGGTAATAAATCGGCTCAAAAAGGAGCAGCTTGAGCCCGGCCTTGTCATACCATTCATTGAGCTTGGCACGGAAAGGACCGGACAGCGCCTTCCTCGCGATATCGAGGTTTTCATACAGCATGGGGATGTCAAAGATAGCAAGCTCCGGTATAAATCCTACCTGGGGAGCGGTTGTCTGGGAGACCATGGCAATGTCGCCCAGCTGGCAGCCCTCGAGAATTTCCCTGTCGCCGCCGAGCTGGTTATCGAGGAAGATCTGCACTTTGATCTTGCCGTTGGACTTTGTCTCGATAAGCTCCTTGATCTTTACGGTTGCCAGCGCCCTCGGGGTTTCCCCGGTTGAAGGATAGGCCCCGGCCAGCTGCAGCGTATATTCCTGGGCCGCCACAGGACCTGCAATTGCGAACAACACCGACGCTGCAAAAGCGACACCCAATAGGAGCGAAAACAATCTGACCTGTTTCATTTGATACCCCTCCTTCTTCATATTTATTCCCGGTTCGTCTTTTCAAAACCACCTGAAGAACTTTTCAAAAGCGGGCTGACCGAATGTAGTTGTCCTTTTCACCTCCCTTGAGCACGAAGGAAAACGGTTCCTTCCCAGGATTGAAAAAAACTCCCGCTTGACATCCCGATTTTACAGGAACAGCAGGCTCATCTGCGGTATAAAGGTGATCAGAATGAGGGCGAAAATGAATGCGATGATGAAGGGGATCGCTTTTATGCCGACTTTCATCACCTGGTCGTTAATAAGGGGTGCCGCAACGAAAAGGTCCACCCCGAAGGGAGGCGTTACCATTCCGATGGCCAGGTTGACCACCATGATGACCCCAAGGTGGACGGGGCTTATGCCCAGGGCAGTTGCGGCGGCGAGCATCATGGGTGCAAGGATGGCGATGGCCGGCCCCACGTCCATGAACATGCCGAGAACCAGGAGAATGGCGTTGAGCGCGATGAGGAAGATGTACCGGTTCCCGGCGAAATGACTCAGGATAAAGTTGCTCAGAACAGTTGGGGCCTGCAGCAGAGCAAGGACACGGCCGAATACTATTGCCAGGGAGAGCAGTACGACGATGGGGGCGTAAGACCTGACGGTGTCCCTTAGAACGGCTCCCAGTCCGGTGAATGACAGGCTCCTGTACACGAAAAGACATACAAGGAGAGCGTAGAAGACCGAAACCGCGGCGGCTTCCGTGGGAGTTACAACTCCGCTGTAAATGCCCCCTAGAATGATGACAGGAGTGAGCAAGGCCCAGAAACTCTCTTTGAAAAGGGACAGAAATCCTCCCGCCCGGAGAGTTTTTACTTTTTCGGAGATGAGTTTCCTGTCTTCACCATGCACTTTGGCGTAGAAGAAGGCATAGCCCATGAGGCTCATCCCGATGACGAGTCCGGGTATGATCCCTGCGATGAAGAGGCTGCCTATGGATACTCCGGTGACAACACCGTAGGTGACGAAGGGAATGCTGGGAGGGATGATGACGCCGAGGCTTCCTGCCGTGGCCACCAGCGCTGCGCTGTAGACCTTGTCATACCCCAGGGAGACAAGAAAAGGTATTGCCATGCCTCCCACCGCGGCGGTAGTGGCAACCCCGGATCCGGAAATTGCCCCGTAAAACAGGCAGGTAACGATGGCCGTTATGGGGATCCCGGCGGGAAAATCGCCGATAAAAAAGGCAAAGAAATTGAAAAGTTTGTCCGAAATTTTACCCTTGGTCATGATGTTGCCGGAGAGGATGAAAAGAGGAATGGCCAGCATGGGTGTGCTGTCAAGAGCGCTCACGATATTGCGGACGACATACGCAAGAGAAGCGGGGAAACCCGGGATTGTCAGGCCCGGAAAGATCGTGGCAAAACCCAGGGCGACGGCAATGGGTACACCAAGGGCAAGACCCGCGAGAAGGATAAGGAACAATGTCAAAACCATGGTTACACTCCCTTCTTCCTGATTAAAACGCTCAGGTCCTTCCCCGTTTTCTGGATGGACCGGACCGTTGCCAGGAAAAAGCCCACGACAGCCGCGGAATAAATCCAGCCAAGGGGAATTTTCAGGGCGGGACTTGTCTGACCGGTCATGATGACCCTTTGAACCGCAGGAATCGAACTAATGAGGAGATATCCGAAGAAAAGGGTGACAGAAATGTTGATCAGCGTGATCAGAAGATGTTTCAATCCGGCGGGAAGGGCTTCAACAAGAGTGTCCACTTTGAGAATGCTGTTCTCCTTGATGGAGTAGCCGATACTCACAAGGGCGGACCATACGAAAGCGTACCGGGAAGCCTCTTCTGCCCATGACAGCGATGCGTTGAATACATATCGCATGATGACCTGGAGCATCATGACGACGGAAATGACAACGAGTAAACCGCTCAGGACATACTCTTCAAAATGTTCATCCAGCCATCTCAGTATCTTCAATTCCTTCACCTCCGGCCTGTTTTCCGGGGCTAACCGCCTCACGGGCGATCCATCCCTCGTTCAGGGGCTGGATATTACTTTTTCGTCAGGTGCTCCAGCATTGTTTTCGTCATGACCTCCACGTCGGGTTCCTGCCCTCCCGTCCATTTACGGAAGGCTTCCGCTCCCTGCCAGATCGTCATCCAGTACCCGTACAGAGTTCGTGATCCCCTTTCTTCCGCCTGCCGCAGAAGCAGTGTGTCGTGGGGGACATACACGAGGTCGCAGACCATGTGTTCCTTTCCGAGCAGGGAAGTGTCAAAGGGGGTGGAATCCGTATTCGGAGCCATGCCCAGAGGGGTGGAGTTTATTATCAGTTCGTTTTCTTTCAGCAGTCCGGGGATGTCGGCGGGATCGCTGGACTGAACTCTGCAGATCCCGGCACGGTAGGCATTGAGATCGCTTGCGAGTTTCCTGAGCTTTTCGTCTCCCGACGCTCTTTTCCAGAGAGCTATGCTCCCGATTCCCGCTCCTGCGAGGGCGAAAGCCACTCCCCGGGCAGCGCCGCCGGCACCGAAAATGAGGCACTGCTTACCTGCGGGGTTGTAGCCGCCCTGCTCTTTCAGCCCCCTGACGAAGCCCACGCCGTCAGTGTTGGATCCGCACAGTCTGCCGTCCTTCCAGTAGACCGTGTTCACTGCGTTGCAGAGGGATGCGATTTCGTCAAGCTCGTCAAGGTATTCGATGATCTTCTGCTTCAGGGGCATGGTGATGTTGAGCCCCTTGAAGCGGAGGGCTTCCAGCGCGGGGATGACCGTGCCGACCGTGGTTTCGGTTACCTCGTAGGGGGTGTAGACGGCATTCATCCCGAGGGCATGGAAATTCGCGTTATGCATGGCTGGGGAGAGGGATTTTCTGACGGGGTTCCCTAGAAGTCCGAAAAACTCGGTATCCGCCCAAAAGGTCTTTTCTTTCAGCATGAAAGGCACGCTCCTTTTTTTCTTCGGCCGATTTGGATTTTCTGGTCCTTCCTGTCCTGTGGCGCGGTGGTTCTGTTGCCGGTTCCATTCGCTGGTTCAATACAAAAGGGGTTCGTGATCGGGTTCTTTTTCTGCTGTGTGGTAACTCTTACCATTAAGCGGGTTTTGTCTATACATATCAGACCCGACGCTTCGTGTCAAGCATCAATCCGGCACATTTCGGGGGAATTCATATCCCCCGGCTCCCTCAGAAGGATACCGGACATGTTTCCGGGAACATGGCACTGCATTTTTTCCCTCCGGGGAAGCAGGGACCGTCCCGGGAAATCGAGCACTCCGAAAAGGGGAAAAAAGGAGGTTACTCCTTTTCAGTCTCCGGAAACCCCAGCACAAGGGGAGGGTTTTCCGCAAGGATGCTCCCGGCTCCTGCGGCGACGAGAAAGGGAAGCAGCCTGGCTCCTTTTGCCGTGGATTCCATGGTTGTGCCGACTTCCATCCAGTCCGGAGCGGCGCACCGCAGCAGGGCCACCTCCCGTATGGCGGGGAATCCGAAGAAACCCGTTCCGCCGATGACACGGTCTGCCCGGGCCATTTCAGCCGACCGAACGGCTGAAATGATGCTTTCATCGTCCAACATCGGCGTTTCCACGTAAAAGGACAGGACGGCTCCTTCAGCAGCCTCCCGGATTTTTTCCATTTCAGCCCGCAATCCGGCCTTATCACCGGCCGCAAGCCTGTAAACCGGAAGGACGACATTTATATCCACGTTTTTCAGCGCCATGGCCGAGGTGGTTTCCAGCACTTTCACCTCCAGCGGGGAGGTTCCCAGGGGGAAGGCGACCGCAGTGGATACCCGAACGGGGGCCGGAAGAAGAAAAGAAGCCGCCTCGGCCGCCCAGGGAAGGGGAAGGCTGATGCACCTGTAGCCGCGCAGCACCGCTTCATCGCATATTTTCAGGATGTCGTCTCCGGAGAAGAACGGGCGCAGCCGCACCCATTCGATCCTTCCCGACGGATCAGCCTCCTGCGGCAGATTGGCCAGGCCGGCCTCGGCGAGCGCCGCCTGCCGTCCGGCCTTTTTTGAGAGAAGTTCGATATCGGTCGTCATAAGGCCCCGTCAGTCCTTTTGACGGAGGCAGTCGCAGATGTCCTCGTTCTTTCCGGTTCCCCTCCCTATGCGTACCGATTCAACGGAAAGCTCTCCTGTCCTTTGAAGGAAAAGAAGAAGGGAGAGGAGGGAAGACTGCGAGATGCCGATGGTCCCTGCCGTTTCCGGCAGGAAAAGATCCTTTCCCGGTTTCGCCATGCTCTTGACTTCCCGGGCCACTAGTGAAAGCCACTGGCGGAAAAGATCCTGGATCTCGGGAACGGTGGAGGCGGACAACTGGGAAGTCCTGGTTACGGATTCCACTAGCCGCGCCGTTACCAGTCCTTCAGAGTCAAGGAGATTCTTCATTTCTTCGAAAATGTCATGTTCATTCATGCTGTCGCTTCCTTTCAGTCAAAGGGATACGTTTCCACCCCTAAAGGGGAAATGGTACAATACAAAAAGAAAACCGGGTGCACACTTGTATTGTATCTCAGTCTCCCTCCCGGGAACAGTAAAAAGGGAGGTTCGGAGGAGAATGGACGGAAGACTCGGCGTCATATCCGATACCCACGGCCACGAAGAAGCCTGGAGGAAAGCCCTCTCACGATGGGGTGAAATTGAGGGCGTACTTCACTGCGGGGATGTCCTGGCAGAGATCGCCACCGGGTTGGAGGAGATGATTCGCGACGCTCCCTTTCCTGTTATAATTTCACGGGGAAACTGCGACCGTCCCGAAGACGAGGCTCTTATCGGCTGGCCGATCCTGGCACCTTACGCCACAGTCTGGTGGCATTCACGGCTCATCCTGGTGGGGCATGGAGCCCCTTTTCAGCCCCTGAAGGAGCTTGGACTCCGCTGCAGGGCGGATCTTGTAATTTACGGCCACACCCACGTGGGCTCCCTTGTACGGGAGGAAGGGACCATCTTTCTCAATCCCGGGTCCGCTGCCCTTCCAAAAGGCCGGGACCCGGCAAGCGCGGCGGTTCTCGACGGTGACGGCATACGGATCTTCGTCCTGGAAAACGGGAAGACTCTGCACCATGAACCATGGATCTAACCTGTTCTTTTCACTTAGAATCACCGGGAGGTTAAACGGATGCAAACGCTGAAAAACGACGGCAATCTGCGGCAAAAAGACCTGGAAAGCAGAGGACGGGAGCATATAACCCTTGTTTTTTCCCTCCGGGACGAGGCTTTCGGTCTCGACGTGAACTATGTCCGGGAAATTGTGCGGGTTCCTCCCTTCATCACCAGGGTTCCCAATTCTCCCGGCTACATCCGCGGAGTCATCAACCTCAGGGGTTCCATCGTACCCGTTTTCGACATGGAACTGAAAATCGGCATGGTGCAGAAAGAACTCACCGACGAGGCCCGTATTGTGGTCGTGTCGTGGAACGAGATTCTCTTCGGCATCATCGTTGACTCCGTCCGCGAGGTATGCACCATTTTTGACGCCCAGATCGAATCCGCCGCCCAGATCAACACGTCCATGGACAGGAAATACATTCTCGGCGTGGCCAAGCACGAGGATGGACGCCTCATCGTCCTTCTCGACCTCGCCGTTCTGTTCGAGATCGACTCCATTCTCGATGAAGAGGCCTCCGGAAGCTGACGACCCTGGATGATTCTTGTCGACCTCCATCTTCACAGCACCTTCTCAGATGGATCCCTGATTCCGGAACAACTCGCGGACATGGGGAAACACAGGGGCCTTTCCGTGATGAGCCTCACGGACCATGACACCACCGCGGGGCTCCCTTCGTTCATGGCCGCCTGCTCCCGGCTCAACGTCAGGGCCATAGCAGGAATAGAGCTCTCCGCCGACTACCCCTCCACAATGCATATCCTCGGATACAGACTGGACTTTTCCCATCCACGCCTCGAGAAAATCCTTGAGTCGGTGCGTAAAGCCCGGGACTGGAGAAACAGGGAAATGTGCCGCAACCTTCGGAAACTCGGCTTTGACATCACCCTCGAGGAAGTGGAGGCGGAAGCTGCGGGGGATGTGGTGGCCCGCCCCCACATGGCAAAGGTCATGGTGCGGAAGGGGTACGTACAGGACGTGGCATCGGCTTTTTCGAGATATCTTGGGAATTCCGGTCCCGTATACGTGGACCGGGAACGCCTTTCCCCGGAAGACTGCATTTCTCTCATCCGGGAGGCAGGCGGAGTAGCGGTACTTGCCCATCCGGTCCAGACGGCTGACAGCTATGCAGAGATTCGAATTATCGCCGGAAAATTAAAGGAATGGGGGCTTTGGGGACTGGAATGCATCTCGGCAAAGCATTCCGCCGAACAGATTTTCCAGTATCTTTCCATTGCATCGGAACTTGGGCTTTTTCCCACAGCAGGAAGCGACTATCACGGAAGCGCCTCTTTATCCGCCATGGGTATCCCCGTTCCGGAGGACTTGCTTCCATGGGCTCGCCTGGGGGTTTCATTGTAGAATTTCGCTGAAAAGATTTTGAATTTGCAGGAGAAAAGGCGATTTCCGGAGTGAATTGCCCTCCAGAAATCGTTTTTTTGATGTTATCATATCCTGATGAAACGAAACGACATCGTATTTATAAGGAGGAGTACGCCATGTTTCCCATAGATCTGAAGAGCGATACGGTGACCCGTCCGTCAAAGGCCATGCGTCTGGCCATGGCCGAAGCCGAGGTGGGAGATGATGTTTACTGCGAAGACCCCACGGTCAACAGGCTTCAGGAAAAAGCGGCGGCCATGACCGGAAAGGATGCGGCCCTGTTCCTTCCCTCCGGCACCATGGGGAACCTCGTGGCGGTGCTCACTCACTGCGGGCGGGGAGAGGGGGCCATCCTCGGCATCAACAGCCACATCTACCATTACGAGGGAGGCGGACTCGCCGCCCTCGGAGGGGTGTTTCCTCTCACGGCGGACGATTCCTCCGGCCTGATCCCCCCCTCCGAAGTCGAGCGGAACTGCCGTCCCGTCAACGTTCATTTCGCCCCTGCAAAGCTGCTCTGCGTTGAAAATACCCACAACAAATGCGGGGGACTCGCTCTTTCACCGGCCCAGATGAAGGAAACCACCGACACCGCCAGGAACAACGGCCTCTCGGTCCACATAGACGGCGCCCGCATCTTCAATGCCGCGACGGCGTGGAAATGCGACGTCAGGGAATATACCGCCCTGGTTGACTCCATCCAGTTCTGCCTCTCCAAGGGGCTCGGCGCACCTATCGGCAGCATGCTCTGCGGGAGCGGGGAGTTCATCGACAGGGCCCGCCACTGGAGGAAAAAAGTCGGAGGAGGGCTCCGCCAGTCGGGCATCATTGCCGCCGCAGGTCTCTATGCCCTGGAAAACAACATCGGGCGCCTTGCGGATGACCACGGGAACGCGGCCATGCTGGCTTCCATGCTCTCCGCCGGAGGGCTCGAAGTGGAGAAAAATCCCATGCCCACCAACATGGTCTATTTCCATGTTCCGGAAAAGGCCGGGCACGACCTCCATGAACGCTGCGCCGCCAGGGGAGTCCTCTTTAACGGCGCCGCCGGAGGCCGCATCAGGCTCGTCACCCATATCGACGTCAGTCGGGAACAGGCTGCACGGGCTGCGGAGATTATCCTTGAGGAGGTTTCCGCTTCGTGATGCAGGTTCCTGCCCGAGACGCCGTTGAAGAAGCTTCTGCGTTCCTGGTCGCTGAAACCCTCTCCAGGGGAGCCGCAGGGGCGGATGTGGTCTGCAGTTTTGGGCAGGGGAGCTCTCTGTCTCTTCGGGATGGCGTTCCTGAGAAAAACACTTCGGGCACCTCCTTCGGCATCGGGCTGAGGACCCTGGACAGGGAGGGACGGCAGGGGGTAGCCCACGTCAACTCCCTGGAGAGGCACCACCTCGAGGAGCTGGTGGTATGGAGCCTGAACAACTGTTCTTCTTCAGAACCGGATCCACATGCCAGGCTTGCCCCGCAAGCCCGGGATATCCTCCCCGACCTCGAACTCTTCGACGAGGCGGTTTTGGGAGTCACCCCGGAGTACCGGATGTCTGTCTGCAGGGAAATGTGGGAGATTGCCAGGGACGCCGATCCCCGGGTGGTTTCCGTCCGGAGCGCGTCCTGGGGTGAGGGAAGCGGCGAGTATCACTACAGGTCCTCCGAAGGAGTCTCAGGATGTTACTCGGGAACCAGCGCGGGCTGCGGTGTCTCTGTGATCCTCTCTGACGGCGGGGTCATGGAGATGGGAGGGTACGGTGACGACAGCCGGTTTCTGTCGGGGCTCGATCCCCGGAAGGCGGCCGCGGAAGCGGTACGGCGCACCGCAATGGTCCTCGGAGGGACATACCTTCCCACAGGACGATACGACCTCGTTCTTGACGGCGAAGCGGCGGCTTCCCTGGTGGATGTTCTCGGGGAACTCTTCCTTGCGTCCAACATACACAAGAATAAATCCTTCCTCATGGGTAAACTGGGAGAAAAAGTCGCCTCACCGGCCCTTTCCCTGGTTGACGACGGCCTTCTCCTGCGGGGCATGGGCTCCTCTCCCTTCGACGGGGAAGGAGTGCCCTGCTCAAGGACCCCCCTTCTTTCGAATGGTGTCGTCTCTGCATGGCTTTATAATCTCAAGTATGCCCTTCTTGACGGGGTGGCGTCCACAGGAAACGCGAGCCGGTCCATCTCAGGCACTCCTGACGTGGACTGCTCCAATCTCTCCCTTCTTCCGGGCCAGTGGACTCCGGAAGATCTTCTTCTCCAGGTGGGCAGCGGCATCTACGTTACGGAGTTCCTGGGGCTTCACACCATCAACCCCGTGAGCGGGGAGTTTTCCCTCGGAATCAAGGGCGCTTCGATTTCGGGAGGGGCACTGGGAGGTGCAGTTTCAGGAATGACCATTGCCGGAAACCTCAAGGATATTCTGAACACCATTGACCTTGTCGGGAACGATTTCCATTTTTACGGGAGCACCGGGGCCTGTTCCCTGGTGATGCGGGATGTTGCGGCAGCGGGTTCTTAGTCTCACTGTCGCCTTCTGCGTCCTGGTGTTGATCGTCCTTCCCGCGGCGGGGGCGGACGTGATGGACCTTTACTCCGGATCCTCCAGGGCAGGGCAGGTGGCATCGGAAAAAAGAGGTTCCAACATTATGGTATCCGCCCGGGGCATGGCCGGCGTTCTCGGTCTCGGTACCTCCGAAAAAGGGGACACCCTTATCGTTACCGCCGGGCGGAGCAAGCTCCAGCTCGTAGCCGGCGCGGCGGCGGCATGGCTTGACGCCGAACTTGTTCCCCTGGCCGCCTCCACAGTCCAGGACGGGAAGGAATGGCTCGTGGAAAGCCGTTCTGCGCTCAAGCTCTTCGGCGGCCTCCTCGTCCGCTCGGGAAAGCAGGGAAACCTCCGCTGGGAGGGTAGCCCTCATGAGGGAACCCCTTCCCCTTCCGATTCCGCCCCCATATTCCAGTCCCCGGCAGCCCGGGTTCCAGCCCCCCAGCCGTCTCAGGCCGGGGACCCGGTGCTCTCCGCGATCCGGTGGGGCAGCGACGAAGACAAGATCCGGGCGGTCCTGGACTACGAAGGCCCGAATGCGCCGGAAATCCAACAGGGCGACGGTTCGGTGAAGGTCGCCTTTCTCCTCGGGAAGTCCGGAATCCCGGACCTCAGTTCTCCCCACGGAGAAGTGAACGTGTCCTCGGTCAACTTCGGCGACCGGGTGGTCCTCGAATTCTCCTCCTCCCTTCCCCTGAAGGAGATCATCCCCCTGGATGGACCCCCGAGGATCGTCATTGACTTCTCCAGGAACAAGGCTTCTGCCTCGGTGAAAGCACCGAAGCCCTCAAAAACCCCCCCCCCGCAAACGACTGCACCCGGGGTACAGGAGGTCAGGGACCCGAACCGGAAAAAGGGGCCGAAAATCGTCGTCATCGATCCGGGGCATGGCGGAAAAGACCCGGGTGCGGTAGCCAACGGCATCCGTGAAAAGGACGTTAACCTGTCCATTTCCCGCCTTCTCTCCCAAAAACTGAAAAAGGCCGGTTATGACGTGAAGCTCACCAGGGACAAGGATATCTACCTCACCCTCCAGCAAAGGACGGACCTCGCAAACAAGTGGAATGCCGACGTATTCGTCAGTATCCATGCCAATGCCCTTCCCCCCGGCAAACATGCCACGGGAATGGAAATCTATCTCATGGCCCTTCCCACGGACAAGGACGCCATGCAGCTCGCCCTCATCGAAAACAGGGAAATCGCAGAGGGCAGCAATGGAGAGTCAGCGAAGGCAGCTGACAAAAAAACCCGGCTGCTGCTGAGCATACTCGGTGATATGCAGCAGAACGCGAAGATAAACGAAAGTACCGGCTTTGCCGAATACCTCTTCAAAGAAGGATCCCAGGGCGGCCTCAAGATGCGCCGGGTGGCCCAGGCTCCCTTCTTCGTGCTTCGGGGAGCCGCCATGCCTGCGGTGCTCATCGAGACCGGGTTTCTCACGGAAAAATCTGAAGCCCGGATGCTGAACGACACAAAATACCAGGGAAAAATGGCATCTTCCCTTGCCGGGGGAATTGCCGAATACCTTGCACGCAACTGACCCTGACGGGTAACTCAGACCGAGGGAGGAGAATGCAGTCATGCCCCGGAAATATGACGACTTTGATGATGGTTTTGAAGTGAGACGGAGGGAACCGGACGAAGAACCCGTTCCCTTCCGGGAAGAAAGACGGCCGGTGAGAAGGAGGAGGACCGAGGAGCCGGAAACGAAAAAAGCTCCGCTCCTTATACGTATCATTGCCTGGCTTGCCGTCGTGGTTTTTTGCTTCGTAGCCGGGTATGTCGGAACGTCTTTTGCCCTGCGGATGCTCAATAAAAAGGATATTCTCATGCGGAAGGACGTGGTCTCCGACCGGCAGGAAGCCCAGGGAGTCCTCGAAGACGGAAGCGCTGAAATCCGGGTGAATGCCCGAAAGGTTGCCTTTACGGTGTATTTCCCCAGGGAAGAGGCCATTGCTTCGGAGAAAACGGACATCCTTTCGGGCATTATGGAGGATGACATCCGCCAGATATTCGGGAAAATTCTCTCCCTGGTTCCGGGCAGTTTTTCCCCGGACATGAAAGTGCTCAACGTCTTCCGGAGCGGTGACACCCTCTTCTTCAACCTGAACGCGCCATTCATCTCCTCCCTTTCGAAACTCGGGGCGAAGGAGAGTACCCTGTTCATAACCGCCGTGGTGAGGACCATAACGGAAAACTTTCCTCCCCTTACCAAGGTCCGGTTCCTGGTCAACGGCAAGGTTACCAGGGAAGGGACGCCCGTAGACCTCACGGTTCCCTGGCAGCTCCCCCAATGAGCCCGGATTCCGTGTTGATTCGAGTCGACGGGAGGGGGAACGACGAACTGCGTTCCGTCACCTTCCAGAGGAACTTTACCCGTTTTGCCGAGGGATCCGTACTGGCCTCTTTCGGCGAAACCAGGGTCCTTTGCACCGCCACGGTGGATGAAAAAGTGCCCCCCTTTCTCAGGGGATCGGGACGGGGCTGGGTGACCGCCGAATATTCCATGCTTCCGAGGTCCACCTCCGTCCGGATATCCCGCTCGACCTCCAGGGGCGGGCCCGATGGAAGAAGCACCGAAATCCAGCGCATTGTCGGCCGTTCCCTGAGGGCCTGTGTGGACATGGAAGCCCTCGGCGAGAGAACCATCATTCTCGACTGCGACGTCCTCCAGGCTGACGGCGGAACGAGAACGGCCGCCGTGTCGGGCGGATTTGTCGCCCTCTTTGATGCCCTCCGGTTCCTGAGGAAACAGGGTGCCTTCTCCGTCCTGCCCCTCAGTTTTTTTCTTTCCGCTGTCAGCGTGGGCCTGGTGGCCGGCTCGCCCCTCCTGGATCTCTGCTACCGTGAAGACAGCGCCGCTGATGTGGACATGAACGTGGTGATGAACCACCGGGGGGAGTACGTGGAAATACAGGGGACAGGGGAA
The DNA here is from genome assembly GCA_018057035.1 of Aminivibrio sp. The sequence continues at coordinate 13,351 of JAGPEN010000005.1, forward strand.
GGTTCCGTCTTCACCGGGGCGGACCTGTCTCGCCTCCTCCTCCTTGCCTCCAAAGGGACCCTTGAAATCATCGAATTCCAGAAGGAGGCGCTCGGGATTGAAGACGGCGAAACGTCTTTTTCCTGAGGGGCTCCTTTTCGCCAGCGGCAACCGGGGAAAATTCGCCGAGGTGGCCGACCTGTTCTCCCCCCTGGGGGTGGCCATCCTCTTCGGACCCGACCATGCCTCCCTCGAAGTGGAAGAGACGGGCAGCACCTACGGCGCGAACGCCCGGCTCAAGGCAAGGGCCTGGGCCCTTCACACCGGCCTCCCGTCCCTGGCTGACGACAGCGGAGTTGAGGTGCGCGTTCTCGGTTGGAAGCCGGGAATCCATTCCGCCCGCGTGGCGGAGAACGACCAGGCTCGGATACTATGGCTTCTCGATGCGCTCGGCGGTGAGGAAGACCGGTATGCCAGGTACGTGGCGTCCTTTGCCCTTTATTTCCCGTCAGACGGGCTCTGCCTCCTGACCGAGGGTGAGTGCGCCGGCAGAATCGTCCGTGTTCCGCAGGGAACCCGCGGGTTCGGCTATGATCCTGTTTTTTCCCCTTGCGGGTACGAGGAAACCTTCGGAGATATACCTGACAGGGAAAAAAGAAAAATTTCCCACAGGGCCGTGGCGGGATATCGTTTGATGGATATCCTTTCCCGTGCATCTATGATAGAATAACCACTTGTCTGGAATTGGTTCCTATTTTTAGGAGGTGCGCAACGTGAAGACCTTTCTTGGTATTATCCACATACTGCTCTGCATCGCCCTCTCCGGCGTAGTGCTCCTGCAGCAGAGAAAGCAGGGCGGTTTCGCCGGAATTTTCGGCGGAGGCACCCAGGCCGATATGGGGGGAAGCCAGTGGCAGCGGTTTACCGGCCTCACGAAGATCACCGTGGTTCTGACCGGCCTCTTCATGGTCACGTCCATCATTCTTGTTCTTTACTAAGCTGACATGAATTCCGGAAACCGCCGCGGCACTTCCGGGTCTCTTGACTCCTTCGAGGACGTCCGGAAGTACACTGTCGAGGGAATAAGACTTCACTCCGCCACCCACGAAGAAATCATGGGTGGTTTTACAACTGATGTATACTTCGTCAAGACCCGGGATGTCCTCAGGGATGCGGGGCGCCTGTCCACCCCGGTCACCGCAGAGGTTTTTGCACGAAAAAGCGGCGTTTTCGCGGGCCTTGAAGAGGTCATGACCCTGCTGAGCGACAGGAACGTGGAAGTGGAAGCCCTCAGGGAAGGAGACACCTTCTCTCCCAAAGAGGTCCTCGTGCGGATCTCCGGTCCCTACGGGGAGTTCGGCCTCTACGAGACGGTGCTTCTTGGAATGCTCGCGAGCGCGACTTCCTGGGCCACTGCCGCAAAGGCATGTGTGGATGCCGCGGAAGGCAAGCCCGTGCTCTGCTTCGGGGCCAGGCACGTCCACCCGGCCGTGGCGCCGGTGATGGAGCGGACTGCGGTTCGTGTCGGAGGCTGCAGCGGAGCGAGTTGCATCCTGGGCGCCCGGCTGGCGGGGATCGACCCCATGGGTACGGTGCCCCACGCCGCGGTTCTCCTCGTTGGGGATACTGTTGCCCTGGCGAAGCATTACGATGCGGTCATGCCTGAAGGCGACCAGAGGATTGTCCTTGTCGACACCTTCAAGGATGAAGCGGAGGAAACCCTCCGGGTCGCCGAGGCTCTTGGGGATAAACTCTCCGCCGTCAGGCTCGATACGCCGGGAGAACGGGGAGGCGTATCGCCGGATCTCGTTCGGGAAATACGGTATCGTCTTGATCTCGCAGGGTTCAGGCATGTTCGCATCATCGCCTCCGGCGGGCTCTATCCCGACCGTATTCGGGAACTCGCGGCCGCTGGAGCCGACTCCTTCGGCGTAGGAAGCTACATCTCCCACGCGAATCCCATCGACATGACCATGGACATAAAGGAGATCGACGGGCGTCCCGTGGCAAAACGGGGAAGATTGCCGGGAAGGATTGATAATCCCCGGCTCGTTCGTGTAAAATAACAGACCGGAGTCGAAACGTGCATCATTTCGCCGCGTCGGCGGAGAAAGCAAGCCCCCGGGGACCCCTGCCACGTTCCCGAGATGCTTGGGGCGGCGCTTCCTCCATCGATGTTTGTGTGATCTTTGTCTATAGAAAAATGAAACAGGAAAGAGAATGAAGGAGGAAATTCCATGTCGGACAGTCGTTCCTTTATGGCCGTAAAAGAAAAGGTCGAACACCAGTGGTACATAGTTGATGCCACTGACAAGCCCCTTGGCCGTATTGCTTCCCAGGTCGCCAAGATCCTCATGGGGAAGAACAAGCCCACGTACACTCCCCACGTTGACTGCGGCGATTTCGTCATCATCATCAACGCCGAAAAAGCGAAGCTCACGGGCAACAAGAGGCTCAAGAGCTCCGTCCATCACTACACAGGTTTCCTTGGCGGATTCCGTTCCGCAACATACGGTGAAATGATGGACAAGAAACCTGTGCAGCTCATGGAGCGGGTCGTCAAGGGAATGCTTCCCAGGACCAGGCTCAAGCTCCACAGGAAGCTCAAAGTGTATGCGGGACCGGAGCATCCTCACGCGGCGCAGCGGCCCGTTGCCATAGAAGTGTAAATTTCGGGGAGGGGGAAAAGACTCGATGCAGAATACAGCATACTGCTGGGGAACCGGAAGAAGAAAATGCGCCCTGGCTCGCGTGCGGGTTCGCCCCGGCGACGGGACGATAAAAGTCAACGAAAGAACAGTGGAGGATTACTTCCCGCGGATAGCATGGCAGCTCAACGCCCTGCAGCCGCTGAAGTCCGCCGGGCTCGAGGGAAAGGTGGACGTTTTCGTCCGCGCCACCGGCGGGGGCCTTACCGGCCAGGCCGGGGCAGTCCGTCTCGGAATCGCCAGGGCTCTTCTGAAGCTCAATCCTGAACTTCGCCCTGTTCTGAAGAAGAACGGATTCCTTACCAGGGACTCCCGAATGGTGGAACGGAAAAAGTTCGGCCAGAAGGGTGCCCGTGGACTTCGGCAGTTCTCCAAGCGGTAATAGGACAACCGGAACGGTATTTCCAGGGACAGGCTACGGCCTGTCCTTTTTTTATCCCCCCTTCTTGACCGACCATTCGGTATAGAGTAAAGTGGTCCATACCGAATGGTCGGGAGGGATAATCGTGGCTGAAGAAACAAGTGAATCGCGAAAAGCCATCCTCAGGGCGGCCCGGGAGGGATTTGCCGCCAGGGGATTTTACGGAACCAGCATGGAGTACATCACCCGGAACGCCGGAGTCAGCAAGGGAGCTGTCTACTGGTATTTCCCCGGCAAGTGGGAAGTGTACAAGGCAGTTGTGGCCGAAGAGGCGGAGCGGCTCAAGGGCATCGTCCTGCCTCCCGGACTCGAGCTGCCTCCCGGAGAAGCCATGGATTTCTTTCTCACCCGGGGGGAGCGGCTCATCGACATTTTCGCTGAAGATCCGGTCTGCAGGCTTCTTTTCGTTCACCTTCAGCTCGAGGCCATGCGGGGCCGGGAGGAAATGATCGAACTCGTCACCACACTCCGGGCCTCCATCACCGAGGACGCTATATCGGTCATCGAAGCCGTTTTTCCCGGGAACATCCTTACCCGCCGGGGGATCAGCCACCGTGACCTGGTCAACATGTTCGTAGGCATCCTGAACGGCATCATTCTCAACATCGAACTTACGATTACGCGGGAAGAAGCCAGGCGGAACTGGAGGTTTCTCATCCGTTCGGTTCTGGGAGGGATCGGCAATGAACCGTAGAATCCTCTTCCTGTTTTGCCTTCTTTTCCTGGTTCTCTACCAGGGGGAACGGGCCTATGGTGCGGAGCCTCTTTCCCTGGAAAAGGCCCTTTCCCTGGCCGAAGCAAACAACCCCACCCTGGCAGCAGGCCGCCAGAGGATAGTCCAGGCAAGGGAGCGCATACACCAGGCAGCCGCCGCTGCCCTGCCCCAGCTTGGAGTATCCCTTCTCTACCAGACGGCGGACAAGGATCCCTTCCATCCCGTTTTCATCAATGGGCAGCAGGAAGGGTATGCCCAGGCCGGCTTCCGGACCACCTGGAAGGCAGCCCTGACGCTGAGCCAGCTCATCTACAGCGGGGGGGCCGTCCGGTATTCCGTGGACTCCCGGCGCCTTGCCCTGGAGGGGGTAGAGGCTGCGGAGAAGCGCACCGCCCAGGGAGTGGAGTGGGCGGTAACTTCTGCATGGTACGACCTGCGGCGGTCGGTCGGGAGACTTTCCGTAGCGGAGGAGACTCTCTCCCTGGCAAAGGAACACCTCCGGCAGGTGCAGGCTCTCTTCCGGAACGGCGTGGTGGCGAAAAACGACGTTCTCCGGGTGGAAGTCTCCGTCGCAGAGGCCGAACTGGGACGTATCCGGGCGATGAACGCCGTTGACGTGGCATGGCACGGCCTTTCCCGGGCAGTCGGAACGTCCCTCCGCCCGGCATTCACCCTTCCGGCAGAAGATGCTCCCGGGGATTTTTCTCCCCTTCCTTCCGACCCCGTGGCGGAAGGCCTTGCCTCCCGGCCGGAGATGCGGGCTCTGGACAGGGCCATGCATTCGGCTCTTTTTGCCGCGAAAGCGGCAAGGGCTTCCGGAGGCCCCCGGGTTGTCCTTTTCGGCGAGATCTACAGGGCGGACGAAACCTTCTTCCCTTCAAAAATGGATGACTGGAAGATTACTCTCCAGGCCTCCTGGACCTTCTTCGACGGCGGCGAGTCGTCCTCCCGGGCCAGGGAAGCGAAGGCCGCGGCGGAAGAACTGCTTCACCAGGCCGAGGATCTGAAGCGGCAGATCGAGCTCGAAATCTCCGTAGCCCGTACGAACTTCGAGTCATCCCTCAGGAGGATCGAGGTGGGAAAGGCCATGGTGGCGGCGGCGGAAGAGGACTATCGCATGGCCCTGAAACGCTACGTGGCCCAGGTGGGGACCAACATCGACGTGCTTGATGCGTCCGTGGCCCTTGCGAACGCAAGGAACCAGCTTGTGGAAGGCCTGTACGACTCGAAAAAAGCCAGGGTTGAAATCGACTGGGCCATGGGTAATACAGGAAAAGCATTTTTCCGGGAGGCAGCGGAATGAAAAAAACAATCGCTCTTCTTTTCTTCGTTTTCCTGTTCGGCGGACTCATCATCTACAGGTGGCACGAGAAGGAAACCGCGGGAAGCGGTGCTCCCGCCCCGGAAGTCCTTCCCGTGGAAACGGTCTTCCTCAAAAAACTGACCTTCGAGGACAAGGTGTCTTTCGCCGCCGGCATCGAACCGGAGGAGAAAGCCGCCGTGGTCTGCAAGGTGCCGGGAAAAACGGTCCTTCGTGTCTTCGTTTCCGAAGGGGATTCCGTCAAGGAAGGAGATCCTCTGGCCATCGTGGACGACAGCCTGCTCCGCCAGCAGATCCTCCAGGCAGAGGCGGCGCTCGGCCGTGCCTCGAGCTACGCTTCAACCGTTGCCGCAGATTTCGGACGCATTTCGGGACTCTACAAAGAAGAAGTGGTGAGCCGTCAGCAGTACGATCGTGCCCAGGGAGAAGCCAGGATGGCTGCCCGGCAGGTCCAGGAGGCCAGGGCGGCCCTAAACCAGCAGAAAATTCTGCTAGGATACCATACCATCACCGCCCCCATTTCCGGGGTGGTCCTCACCCGTCACATTGACCCCGGGGACACCGTTTCCCAGTCGCCGGCCTTCATACTCGCCCGCCGGGAGAGAGTGAAAGTCTCGGGAACGGTGCCCGAACGGCTCTTCCCCCGGGTGAAGGAAGGGCAGAAGGCGCTGGTCACGGTGGACGCCTTTCCCGGGAAGAGGTTCGAAGCCGCCGTCTCCAGGGTTCACCCCTCTCTCGACCCCGTCACCCGCACCGGAAGGGTAGACGTCCTCCTTTCCGCAGAAGACTCCCTCCTTCCGGGCATGTATGCCAGGGTGACCATTTTGACAGGCGTCAGGGAGGGTGCAGCCCTTCCTCTCGAGGCTGTGGGCAGAATGGCGGGGACGGGGGAATCGGTCTGTTACGTCGTCTCCGACGGCGTGGCACGACTGAGAGTCATAGAGACAGGCGCAGAGAGGGACAATTTCCTGGAAGTTCTTTCCGGGCTTGAGAATGGTGAGGCGGTGATCGCCGCCAGGTCTGAAAAGCTCAGGGACGGCACTCCCGTGAAGGCGGCTGAAAAATGAATCTCCCGGAACTTTCCGTCAACCGCAGAGTCGCCATGCTCATGGTCTTTCTCGCGGTCATTCTCGTGGGAGGGATCGTCTTCTTCGGGCTCAAGCTCGACCTGCTTCCGAACATCGAGCCTCCGGTGGTGAACGTCCTCGTCACCTGGCCCGGCGCCTCGGCCAGCGACGTGGAGCAGCGGGTCACAAAGGTTGTTGAGGACAAGGTCTCTCTCATCGAGGGAGTGGACACCATTTTCTCCAAGTCCATGGACAACATCTCCGTTGTGTCAGTCAAGTTCAAATGGGGCGTGAACCTGGACGTGAAGATGGGGGACGTCCGGGATTCCGTCAATTTCGCCAGGAGGGACCTCCCGGACGATGCGGAAGAGCCCATCCTCCTTCGCATAACCTCCGGAACAATCCCCTTCCTCACCCTCTCCTTCACCGCAGAACGGTCCTGGGACGGGCTCCACCACTTCGTCGAGAAGACAGTGGTGGAGAACCTCTCCCGGATCCCCGGGGTGGGGCAGATCCTGGTCTACGGAGGGGAGCAGAGGGAAATCCAGGTGCGGATCGACGCGGAAAAAGTGGAGGCCTTCGGCATCCCCATTCCTTCGGTCATCGCCGCCGTGGAGCGGGAAAATCTCAACGTACCTGCAGGATCGCTGAAGCAGGGCCGGACGGAATACTACGTCCGCGTTCCCGGCCGATACACCTCGGTGGAGGAAATCAGGCGGACCGTGGTGGGAGTTGCCGGAGGCCGCCCCGTCCACCTTTCCGACGTGGCGGAGGTGGACGATACATACAAGGACCGGGATCTCAGGGGCTACCATTTCGACCGGGAGGCGGTCATCATGGCCGTCCTCAAAACCAGCGACGCCAATACTGTGGAGGTTTCCCGGGCGGTGATAAGCCGGCTGGAAGAGCTGAAAGAAAAAGAATTTCCCTCGGACGTGGAGTTCCATATCGGAATGAACACCTCCGAGTTCATCCTCAACTCCATCAACAACCTTACCAGTTCTCTCTTCGCGGGCGTCATCCTGGTTTTCGCCGTTACCTGGCTCTTTCTCAAGCGCCTCTCAGCCTCCCTCATCGTCTGCGGGGCCATCCCCTTTTCGCTGATAATCACCTTCATCTTCATGGGAGAGCTGGACTACACCATCAACATCTTCACACTCTCCGCCCTGGCCATGGCCAGCGGAATGGTGGTGGACAACTGCATCGTCTCCACCGACCAGGTGGTCTACCATATCGAAAAGGGAGCCAGGAGATCCGTCGCCTGCGTCATCGGCACCGCGGAAGTGCAGTCCGCTCTCGTGGCCTCCACCCTCACAACGGTGGTGGTGCTGCTTCCTCTCGCCTTCATACGGGGGCTCGTGGGCGTCTTCTTTTCCTCCCTCACGGTGGTTATGGTGGCGGCGGTGACGGCCTCGCTCTTTGTCAGTCTCACCTTCATCCCCATGATGGGCAGCTTCTTCTTCCGCCGTGAGGAAGACCGCCTTCGGCTCCACCGCTACACGGACGCAGGTATCCTCTGGCTCGAAAGGGGATACGAGGGGGTGCTTGAATGGTCGCTGGAAAACCGGAAAATGGTGATCCTCGCCTCCCTGGTCCTCCTCGGGCTCACCTTTGCGGGATTCCGTTTCATCGGCACGGAGCTCTCTCCGGACCCCGACACGGGAGAAATCACCATCACCATGACCCTTCCGGAAGGAACGGACATAGAGGCGACCGACAGCCTGGTTCTCCGCACAATCGAGCATGTCCGGAAAACCGTTCCGGAAGCCGCCAACGTCTTCGGATACGACGGAAGGGACGAAAAGGGATTCGCCGTCGCCGCTGGACAGCAGGCAGGACCGAACATCGGAAACGTCGGGATCAAACTGGTAAACAAAAGCCTCCGGAAACGCACCGCTTTCGAGGTGGGGGAGTCTCTCAGGTCATGGCTACGGGACCAGCCAGGCATCGAAAAGCTCAACGTGCTCGTCACGTCTCCCATCAAGTCCATGTTCCTCGGCGCGAAGCCCCTGAACATTGAAGTATTCGGCGATGACCTCGACGAGGTGGTCCGCCTGTCGGGCAGGGTCGCGGAACTTCTCCGCACCATTCCCGGCACTGTGGACGTCAGCCTGAGCCAGAAACAGAACAGGCCGGAAATCAGGGTGGACGTGGACCGGGAAAAGGCGTCCCTTCTGGGCGTGAACACTTATGCCGTGGCGGGAACTCTCAGAACATACTTCTACGGCCACGAAACGGGGGAAAACTACTGGGAAGGAGAGGATGACTATCCCATACGGTTCCGGCTCCGGAAAGAACAGCGCAACTCCCGGGAAATATTCGACCGTCTCATGGTTCCATCCGGCTCGGGGGAAATGGTGCGCCTTTCCACGGTGGCGTCGTATCGGGACACGGCAGGCCCAGCGGAGATCCAGAGAAAGAACAAGCAGCGCTACGTGGTGGTTGAAGCGAACGTTCACGGACGATCCCTCGGAGAGGTTACGAAAGACGCACAGGCTGCGGTGGCGGAAATGGACATCCCTTCCGGCGTCACCGTCGAGTTCGGGGGTCAGGTCCGTGAACAGGGGGATGCCTTCCGGCAGATGGGACTTCTCGTCCTCCTGGGAGTGCTCTTGGTCTACATGGTCATGGCCGGGCAGTATGAGGCTTATCTTGACCCGTTCATCATCATGTTCAGCATCCCCTTCGCCCTTACGGGCGTTGCCTTCGCCTACCTCCTTACGGGACTCTATCTTTCCCTCCAGGGCCTCCTCGGGATCGTCATGCTTGTAGGCATCGTGGTGAACAACGCCATCGTGCTGGTGGACTACGTGAACCTTCTCCGGGCGAGGGGGGCTCCTCTTCGGGAAGCCCTTGTCAGTGCCGGTGGGCGAAGGCTCCGTCCAGTCCTCATGACCACCCTCACCACTTTCTTCGGCATGCTTCCCATGGCGGTGAGCGGCGCCATGGGTGCGGAGCTGTGGAAGCCTCTCGCAGTCTCCGTTATGGGAGGGCTCATGATCTCCACCCTGGTAACCCTTGTTCTTGTCCCGGTGATATACAGCCTCTTCGAAGAAAAGCTGAGGAAAAAAGGAAGATTCAGGGAGGCGGTGACGAACTCATGAACCTGGTCTGGATTCATGCGGGCGAGACGCTGGGGCGGGAAATTACCGAGATGCTTGATTCCATAGGAGTTTCCACCTACTCGGTCTGGCGGAACGTTCTCCGCAAGGATAACCAGGGAGAGGGAACCCGGTGGGACGATGCCGTCTTCCCCGGAAAAAACTGGGCGGTACAGTTTCTCTGCGGGGATGAGATGCTTTCCCCGCTGAGGGAGAAATTCCAGTCCTTTCTCAACGATGACTATGTCCGCCGGACGGGAATTGAGATTTACGTCCAGAAGGGGGAGCGACTGCTCTAGTCTTTCCCCTTTCCTTTTTTTCGGATAAAATCAAAGCACGGAACATGAGGGGAGAGGGCGGCAGGGAAAGGGCTTCATCCTGCGGAGATGCGGAACAGAAGGTGATATCCTGCCTGCATCTGCGCTGATCCTTCCTCGCCGGCCGTTCATGGCCAGAGAGGGCGGGATTCCCGGAAAGTGACTGTCTTTTTCTGGGATTTTATCTCTCTTTTCTTGAAATATTGACGAAATCGGGGGATGCACTATACTTCATCACGACGGCTCATGCTCCCGGCCTGTCTGTTTTCTTCCCGTTCTTTCTGTACGTGCGGGAAATATTCGGTTTCCTCGTTGGAAAATCGGGGTGTGGAAGAACTATTTCCAAAAACTGTTTTTGGCGCTCCGAAAGGCGGACCAGTCACATACCATTCGAATCCGGAGGTGGTTTGCAGTGAGAATGCGTTTTCTCCATCCATTGCGCGTTGTTTTCCCGAGGTCTTTATTTGTCCTGGCAGCAGCACTTATTCTGTTTGGCGGACTTTTCCAGGCATTGCCTCTTTCCGCTGAAGAGGTAAGCCCTGACGTTCCGGCGTCAGCCGGGGCAGCCCCGGAAGTTCCGGCCGCAAAGGGGGCCGATTCCGGGGCGGTTCAGTCTCCGGATGTCGTTCCTCCGGAGACCGGGTCTGTCACCGTCACAATCGACGGTCCGAAGGAAGCGAAGTGGAGCTTTGACGGGAAGACGTTCGACAGCGGCCAGGTGGTCGAGAGCGTGCCCACGGGGAAATACACCGTCTCCTTCGCCGACGTTCCTGAA